>CAZWYG010000061.1:0-3966 GCA_964638105.1 Candidatus Woesearchaeota archaeon | reverse complement strand
CAATCAACTTAGAATCTGCAGGAACCAACTCTCCTTGCTGCAAACTAAATCTTAAAACTCCTTGAAGAGATTCATTTTCTCCAGAACTTATGTCAACTTGTGAAACAACATTTCCAGTAGAATTATCTCTTACAAAAAATCCAATATAAAGCGAAAGCAAAACAATTACTATCGCTACAGAAACTACCTTCACCTTTTTTATTTTTAACATACTTAATATAAACAAATAGCTATTTAAAATTTATTCCTTTACTTTTGTGTCAACTCAACAAGAGTATTAACATCACTATAAGTTATTCCTTCAGAACTTTTCACATAAACAGAAATAACATCTCCTGCACTAAATTTCACAACTCCATTAGATTGAATATCATAATCATTAATCAAACCAGAGAAAGAAACATCAAATGAGTTCTTGAATCCAATGAGCTCCCCATTTTTGTAAATCAATATCTCAATCTCTCCTTCCCCTTCTTCAACCTCAAGGCTTGTTGATATTCCAGTAATACTTCCTTCGCGTATCATTACATAACCTTTTTCATAATCTCCTTGAACTCCAGAAGGACTCTTCAAAAATCCAGAATCATTCAAAACTTCACTAGTTCCAAAATTCAAATAAGTCCTATAATAAGAAGTTGATGAAACAGATTGTGTAGTTCCTGAAGATGTCACAACATAAAAAGACTTATTCTCTTTTGGCGAAACTTTGTAAATTTTTATCTTTGTGTCTTTAACATTAGATACATCAATATCCTCAGGAGGAGCATTAAAATCAACTTCACTTATATCAGACTCTGACGAATTAATACCTCTCTTTTCAAGAACTTTATTAATATCATCAATATTAGAAGATTCTGCAATCACGCCCACTGACAAAATAATTAATACAAACAAAAAAACAAAATACTTTTTCATATTATCACCTAATATAGAATAGTAATTTATTATTTAAATATTTGCATGAAAATTTATCTTCTAAAATTTTTCAATATTTTATATTCAAGATAAATAAGAATTATCACTAAAATATCCAAGAAAGTTAATAAAATTAAAAAAACAGAAGGATGTTGAATATATCTATATATTTGATAAAATATAAACAAGATAAAAATAATCCCAGATAAAGGATATGCCCATAATTTTTCTTTCCACAAAGCAACAATTAATCCTAATTTTATAATGCCGTGAATTAATAAATATATTGCAAAAAATATCTTAAGACTTCCTGAATGATCTGAAAATAAATTTATTAAAAAATTAACAAAAATATCTGCAGGATCTTGTTTTAATTCATGTCCAAAAAAATAATTAACAAATCTCAAAAGAAAATCCGAAGTAACAAAAAATAATAAAATTCCTGAAATCGACTCAAGAAAAGCAAAGATTCCCTTAAGAAAAATACTTGTTCTAAAAAGTTCATGAATCAAAATTTTATCATTCATACAATTAAAATAGATAGAACATATAATAAAATTTTCTAAAATACAATTTATCTAAAAATGATATGTTCTTCAATAATTATTTAAATATTTGCATAAAAATTTAATTAAAAATAAAAAAAGAATTAGAATAAAAAATGAAATTATCTTCGCTTTTTCTTTGCTGTCTTTTTCTTAGCAACTTTCTTCTTTACAGCTTTCTTCTTTACAGCTTTCTTCTTTGTTGCTTTTTTCTTCTTCTTTCCACCACGAGCCATCTTAGCCTCACAGACATTTCCCTTACCATCAACATAGTAAAGATGTCCTGGCTTTCGGTCGACAACTTTCTTCACAATAATTTTTCCCATTTTTCACCTCCTTGTAAATTATATTATATTTCCCGAAGGGAAATTTTTTAATCTAGTTAACACAGATACTTTTACTATTTAAATCTTTCTAATCCTCGACGAGGATTGGCAAAATACCCTTATATCTCTTATTACAAGGTATCTCAACTAATTTACAAAATTTCTTTTTTGGCAAAATACAAAATTTCCAGGAGTTAATCCTTTTAATTTCTAAAATATTGTTTTTATCATCAAGCCAAACAGCAACAAAAGGAAAAAATACAAACAAGGAATGAATCTTAAATCTATGAGGATTCTTTAAATCAAACAAAAGCAAAGCAGGTGCATTTCCTCTTCTACGAAACATCAACCCACGAATCTTTTGAAAAAAATATTTACAATTTCTCACTTCAAGATTTATTTTTTTATTTTTATAACTTAATTGAATTTCCATATTAATTGCCAGTAAACCACTTATTTTTCTCTCTTTCTTTTTTAATCGCCAAATAAGTTTTATACATCTTGTTTACATTTCTATCAGTAACATAATTATGATGCTTAAATCCTCCACCAAAGGTATTTGGAATATGCATTAGCTCGTGAATAATTGTCTTTATCTTATCCTCTTCGCTAAGTTTATCAAATTTTTCAGACAAAAACTCCAAAGCATAATACGCCTTGACACCAATCGCCAACTGCATTAATTTCCCAATAGTATGACAACGCGCAATAGTATTTTTCGTTGAAGAACCATAACTTCTAAAACACTTAACCCTCTCAATTCTAATATGAGGAAAAAGAGTCTTAGAAATATCCTCTGCAATTTTTTGAATTTCAGTATCAGGAATGTATTTCATTAATTTTAAAAATTGAGATTATTTATATTTCTTTATGATTCAAAAAATAAAACAAAATATCTATAGATTTTCATTTTCCAAATTTGGTTCTTATGTTTATCTAATAAAATTAAGAGATAAAAATATTATAATTGACACAGGCTCAATTGAAAATCAACAGGAATTTTTAGAAAATTTAAAAAAACTCAAATTAAAACCAGAAGAAATTAACATTGTAATTCTAACACATAATCATCCAGACCACGTCGGAGGAATCTCACTTTTTTCAAATGCAAAATTCTATGCAAGTAAATATGATTTTGGAAAAAACTTAATTAATATAAAAAAATTAAAAATTCCAGGATTCAAAATCATTGAAACTCCCGGACACACTAAAGGGGGAATCTGCATTCTTTACAACGACGTTCTTTTTTCAGGAGACACATTATTTAATCGAGGAACAATCGGAAGAACAGATTTACCAGGAAGCTGTGAAAAACAAATGAAAAAGTCCTTAAAGAAATTAAAAAAAATTAATTACAAAATTTTATGTCCGGGTCATGGTTATGAATAAAGCATGTAACAACCTTAAGGTTTTACAGCTTAAAGGCGAGCAACTTTATGATAGCGAGGGGAGTGTGGGTAAAAAATTCAGGATGAATAAAAGGGGTTTTGTAAAACCTCTTAAAAAAATTAATCTCCGACTTCAACAACCTTATTCCTCGAAGATAAACCTCTAACAATCTTAACTTTCTTACCAAATTCTTTTTTCAAAAATTTCTCTAAACTTTTATTTGCTTTTCCATCAATTGGTTTTTCTTTAATCCAAACTTCATAATTATCTTTAGAAATCTTAAGAATTTTCTCTTGCGAAGAATTTGGATGTATTTTAATCTTTATTTTCATAAAAAGATAAATTAAAATGTTATTAAAATATTTATCTTACTCAATTTGTTTATCAGTTGCTCCAAATCCCACTAACACCTGAATTCTCCGCATTAGATTTGTTATTGCATTAATAACTTCTTCTACGGAAAGTCGTGCGGAACGCCGACTTGGAGCCAATATTTCTCACGAGTTTACGAGCGCAAATTTTTAACTTTAATCTTCATCTTCTTTAATCTCATGCTCCCCTTTCTCAAAAACATTCTTCACATAATCCTCAACATCTTCAATTTTATTAAAAGTAAATTTCTCCTTATAATCTTCGTTATTAAATAAACAAGTATCAGCATTATATTTTCTACAAATTACTGGACGGTTTTCATAATTCATACACTTATTGTCCTCGCCTAAAAATTCACAAGGAGTCAAAAACTCAATATACCATTCATTATCATCATCCACAAAAACATTAATATTCTT
>CAZWYG010000060.1:0-4025 GCA_964638105.1 Candidatus Woesearchaeota archaeon | reverse complement strand
TGAAAAAAGAACGATTTGTGCTGGACTGAAACCTTATTATCCAAAAGAAGAATTGAAAAATAAAAAAATAATTGTTGTTGTGAATCTTGCTCCTAGAAAAATGCGTGGAGTTGAAAGCCAGGGAATGCTTCTTGCTGCAGTTAATGACGACGAGAGCGAAGTTGTTTTAATTTCTCCAGAAAAAGATATTGAGAATGGTGCGAGAATTAGTTGATTAATTTTTTTGTAAAAATTATAATTTATTAAACTTATATTTATTAAATAAATATGAATAAAAAAGCTATGTCTGATATTGTAACTATTATTTTTATTATTGGTGTTGCTTTGGTTGTTGTAGGAGTTGTTTGGTATGCAGTTAATATTGTTATAGAAACTCAGACAAAACAAATTCATAATTCTTCTATGGAATTTTCTCAAACATGTGATGAAGTAGGATACGCTAGAATGGATTCAACATCTACTTGTGATGGAACTATAAAATATCTTGGTAGGCAAAAGTGTTGCGATGGGAATTGCGTTAATTGTGTTTCTAATCCTCCTGATTCTATTTGTGGAGATGGAACTTGTGATAATGAAGAAGATTGTTCTAGTTGTTCAGAAGATTGCGTTTTTTGTGAAAATTGTAGTGATGGGATACAAAATCAAGATGAAACGGGAGTTGATTGTGGAGGAGTTTGTCCTGCTTGCCATTCTTTTTGTGAAGAAAATTGGAATTGCACAGATTGGAGTGATTGTGTCCGAGGAGAGAAAACAAGAGATTGTGTTGATATAAATAATTGTTCAACAATTAAAGATAAGCCAAATGAAACTGAAATATGTCAATCTTCCTATTGGATAAAGACAATTTATCAAGGAGGCCTTAACATTCCTGATGAAAGACTCGAATGGATTGCAAATAATGTTGATTTGATTGTAACAAGTTCTGGAGAAAATACTATTGATAATTTCAAATCATTTAGTTCAGAAATTCCTATATTAATTTATATCAAAGCCAAGGGGATACATAGCTCTTATCCATATTTTAACTATTCTATTGAAAACAATTTGTTGTGGAAGGATATTGAAGGCAATTTAATTATAGATTTAAATTATGGATGGTATTTAGCAGATTTTAGAAATCAATTATATTCAGAGATTTTAATTGATTTGCTGGAAGAACCTCTTAGCTATTATGATGGAATAATGCTTGATGAAGCTTCTTTGATGTGGCTTCCTTCTCTAAGTGGGATTCCAGCAAATCTAGATCGTTTTGAAGAATATCAAGCATACCATAATATTTTAAGAAATATAAAAGAGAACTATCCTGAAAAAATAATTGTATTTAATGGTTATTGTCATTGGGTAGCTTTGAATGAAACATTAAAAGATCTTACAGGAATTGATTTTTTGGATGTTTCAGATGCTATTAGTTTTGAAACATTTACAAATAAGTTCAATGGAAACACATATGGATCTGAAAGGATTATAAGACACATACATGATTTTGTTAATATAACCGATAACTTAGATAAAAATGCTGCATTTATTGATTTTGGATTAAGTGATGATTACAAAACAAGAATGTCTAGTCTTGCTACTTACCTCTTAGTTCAAAATAAAAATAGTTATTATCTTTATACAAGTGGGACAGAATATATAGAACCTTATCCAGAATATAAATTAGATATAGGAACGCCTTTAAAAAAATATATTCAACAAGGAATGATATTTTCAAGAGAATATGAAGGTGCTACGACGATATTAAATCTTGATTCAAAAGATTATACTGTGAGTAATGAATTTAGTGAACAATTAAAAATTGAGGGGGGAGGATCTTTTGAGAATAAAGGGACCATTAATTGGGAACTTATTAAAAATAGGAATCTTAATCCATTATCTGGAATTGTTGTCAGATAATTAATTAGCGAATATGTAAATGAAATCTATTTTCTACTAAAAATTCTTTTCCAAAAAATTTCTCTGTCTTTTTTTGAGTCATAAGGGGCATCGACTAGATTTGAAGCAATTTCCTTGTAAGCTCTTGCTGACTTGCTTTTTGGAAAAACATGAACAACAGCATCTTTGTGGTTCAGTGAGTCCTGGATATCAAAGTCCTCGGGAATCATTCCTAGAATTGGAACCTCTAACATTTCCTTAACTGTTTCACGCTGCATTTCAATTTTATTCTTTTTAACACGAGTCATGATAACACCCAACACAGGTTTCTTTTTTTGGTCTGCAACCTTAATTGTCTTTAGTGCATCAGTTATTGCGGGAAGTTCAGGATTAGTTACAATAATTATCTCATCTGCAAGATCAATTGCAGCAATTGCCTCTTCTCCAAGACCTGCAGCACTATCAAGTAAAACATAATCAGAAACTTTTAGAAAATCTTTTTTCAAGTTTTTCATCTTACTTATATCTAATTTTTTTAATTCGCTTACTGAAAGAGAGGCAGGAATAATCTTCATTCCAGAATCGTGCTCATAAACTGCTTCAAAGATATTTGATTTTCCATTTAGAACGTGATTTAGATTTACTGGAACTTCAGGAGAATTTAGATGCAATCCAAGGTTTGGTGTTGATAAATTACCGTCGATTACGACAACGTCTTTCCCAAAATAATTCATAGCCGCCCCTAGGTTTATTGCAGTGGTAGTTTTTCCTACCCCTCCTTTTCCAGAAATTATTACTATTATTTTAGACATTTTTAATTAATGTAAAAGAAATTGCTTAGTAGTACTTATAAAGTTTTCCAACTGTTCAGCATAAATTTTCAATTGTTCAAGATTGACCGCAATCTCTTTTCCTTTATACATTATTTTGAGTGAAACATTTTTTCTAAACTCTCCAATGCGTTCGCAACGTAAATCTTCAAGTTTCCGCAGCATTTTATAGAATTCAATAACTTTCAAAAATTCTTTGTCTTTTTTGAATAATTTTTCAATTTCTTCAATTTGCCCAATTGGATTTATTGGAAGGGTCTTTATTTTCTTTTTCTTTTTTGCATGTTTTAGTATTGCTATAATGCTTGTCTTAATCATTTTTCTCCAACGAAAAAGAAGATTCATAATAACGTCGCATGTCTTTGTATATTTTAAACTAACATACAGCAGATGGTCTGCACTAATTTTTTCTTGAATAATGTTTTCCATAATCCCTCAATGATTTATTCTTCTATCAGAAGTGTAATCTAATAAGCAAACAGGGTTTTTATATTTAACTAAAATTTGCTTTTATAGAATGGTAAAAGTTAACTTAACTCCAAAATCGCCTCTGCTAAATCGCCTGTTTTTTCGAGAACTTCTTTTGCTTTTTCCTCTGAACATCCTGTTTTTTCAATAATTGTCTTAATATCTTCGTCTGAGAATTTCTCTGCTTCCTCTTCTCTCGCCTCTCCTGTAATCTGAAAACTCTCTTGTCCTTGCATTTTTACTTTCATTACACCAGGATTATCAATGATTATATTTTTATCTGGACATTCAATTATCACACGAGAAGAATCAATCTCAACTTGCGAGATTCCCATTTGTTTCATCATTGCCTGCATTTGTTTTGGATTCACTCCGCCGAACATTCTAGAAAAATATTGACAAGCCGATTCTAAACATGACTATTAGAATTACAAATAGAATGACATGTGTTGGTTTAAGATTGAATAAACTTGGGTACTCCTCGTTGAAACGCATTAACCCGCCGAATCCGCCTGGTAAATTTACACCTGTGTCTGCCATTTGAAGACAACCTACGGTTTTCTCTCACACACTTTCCCTCTCGACGTGGAAAAGCGATTTCTTTCTGAGCCTCTGACGAAAATCGCACAGAAAAAAATTCTTTGTTTAATTATTTTTTTCATAAAAATTATAGAGGGGGATAGTTTTTAAAAGTTTCTTAGATAGATTATTCATGACAAAAAATAGTTTTGACTTCAAAGAGATTGAAGAGAAGTGGAAGAAATTTTGGGACGATGAAAAAATTTATCAGTTTGATAAAAATTCAAAGAAAAAGATTTTTTCAATTGACACTCCGCCGCCAACTGTTTCAGG
>CAZWYG010000059.1:0-4046 GCA_964638105.1 Candidatus Woesearchaeota archaeon | reverse complement strand
ATTGCATTGTATGCTGCTTCAACTCAAAGCATTTGGAATGATATTTTTTATATGGCAATAATTGTATTTGGCGCATTAAGTTTAGCATTTTTTATTGTTTTACTAATCCAATTTTTTCAAAAACTTTTCAAGAAGTAATTTTATAAAAAGATATTTCTAAATTAATTATTAAAGAATAAAGTTCTTTTGAGTGCCTCAATAGCTCAGTTGGTAGAGCGTTACATTGGTAATGTAGAGGTCCTGAGTTCGAATCTCAGTTGAGGCTTATCCCAATTTCTCAAAAACATTCTCCAATTCAATTTCAAAAAGTGCGACAGGCATTTTTATTTTCCAGTTCTTCAAAATTCTTGGGGAAATTTCTCCAATATAACCAATAGACAAATCATCTAATAAAACCTCTGCACATCGTCCTTCAACAAAATAAGCAAGAGGTTTCTCTGCTTCTCTAAATTCTATTTTTAATCCAATTGCCCTAAAGAAGTATTCAAGAATCTGCTTTGCGTCTGTAAAATTTCCAGGAGTCACTGCACATGCAAGATTATCTTTTTCTTCTATTTTGTTATTTTTTAACTCAAAAACTTTTCCAATTTCAAAAATCTTTTGTGGATAACTACAATCTTTATTCTCTGATAAAAGCCTCATTAAAATGTGCGACAGGTTTTCTCTTAAAATCTTGTAATCTGTTTTTGAATCTTCAACTTCAAGAAGAGTCTTTGGTTCTTCAATGTTCATATTCTTGAACTGCTCAGATTTTGTTGTCAAATGATAACTCGAAGTCTCTAACAATTTCAAACCAGTTAGAATCTCTGCAAACTTTCTTTTTGAAATCTCGTCTCTTGCCTCCTCGCCAATTGTTGCAACCTTTGGAATTTCAGGAATAAAATTCTCATAACCATACGCAATCGCAACATCCTCAATCAAGTCAACTTCATGCAAAATATCTGTTCTCCACGAAGGAATACTCACATTCCCTCTATCATAATCATATCCCATTCTCTCTAAAAAACTTTTAACTTGTTTTTCAGAAAGATTAATTCCTAAAAGTTTTTCTGCATTCTTAATTGAAATTTCTTTTTTCTCATAAGATAAATCTGGAGTAATTTCTTTTTTTCTATATCTCAAATCCATTGAATAAACTTTACCCCCCATATCAGCTAAACAAGTAACAATTATATTCAAACACTTTTTCAATAAATCAAAATCAAAACCAGAGCACTCAACAAAAACATCTTTTGTCTTTTCTGTTATTTTTCCAGTTTTATTAGAATTAATTATCGGAGGAATACTCATAACTTGATTATTTGCATCTACAAAAATAGGAAACTTTGTTTTTCCTGCTAACAAATGCGCATAATCTCTTCCAGTCGGATGCCTCTGCAAAATTTCCAACCCAGACATTTCTCTTTCTGATTCTAATGGAACAAATCTTATTTTATCTGGCTCCATTGCCTTGTAAGTTATAGGAAGTTTAATTTTCTCCAGAGGATAAATTCCAATTCCAAATTTTTTTCTTTTTCTTCCCAATGTAAGATGCAATTTCTCTTGAATATCAATTATTTCTTTTATTTTCTCATCATCAAACTTAATCCCTTTAACAATTGCACACGCAGTATAAGGTCTGATGTTTTTCACAGAAGAATCAATAATAACATTGTAATTCTTTTCAGGTTTATTTATTTTGTATTTTTTTATTCCTGTCTTTTTTCCAAGAAACGCAAGAAAACTTCTTTTGAATCCTTGATAAGATAACATATCAGGTCTATCCGGAGTCACTTCAATTTCAAGTTCACTATCAGTAAGACTTTCAACTGTTGTTCCAAACATTGCAACTTTGTCTTGCATTTTATCATCAAGTTTTCCAATTTCTCTTTCAAAAAGTTTTCGTGGAATTTTTATATTACTCATTTTAAATTTTCAAGTTCTTTTAATTTATCTTTAACTCTTTCAAAAATTTTTCTATGCCCTTCTGCATTTGGATGCAATCCATCAAACAAATCTTCTTTAGTTAATAAATTCCAAAGTGAGATAAAATTAACCATTTCTTCTTTACATATTTTCTCGATTATTAAATTATACTCTTCTATATTTTTATTTTTCCAACTTAATCTTTTATCAAAAAATACTGGACAAGTTTTTGATTCATCCACATTAGTTAATCCGATAAACCAAATATTATCTGTTACCTTTTTTGCTTGTGTAATCAATAATTTAATATTCTCTAAGAATTTGTTTGTAGATGTCTCGCTCTTCCCATTAGAGATAGCAGAGTCGTTAGTTCCTATGGCAAATAATAAAATGTATTCTCTATTTGGTTCTAGCCTCTCGCAGATATCAATTTGTTTTTTAAATCTATAAAGCAAGGTTTCAGAGTCATCAGATTCCATACCAAAATTATATGGATAAAAATCTTTTGGAGACATTGTTTTACTAGTAGTCTCTAATATTTTTTCTTTGAGTCTCTCAGCCCATCCTCCTTTTTCTAAATCAAAAGCCCCCCATACAATACTATCTCCAAAAATTAATATTTTCATTTTTATTTCATCCAAAATTTAATCTTTCTTAATTTATCTAAATTGTTTTTGTAAAGTTCTCTTAAATCTTTTATTTCATAATAATCCATAAGTGTTCTGTCAAATCCAGGCCCCCATGCTAAAACAGGTATATGCTCTCCAAGTAAAGGAATCGTGACTTCAGGACGAAACATTCCAGCCCCACCTAATTCTAGCCAGACCTTTTTTTCAGGATGCCAGACATTTATTTCAACAGAAGGTTCTGTGTAAGGAAAGTAAGCAGGATTAAATCTAATTTTTTTAAAACCCATTTTCTTGTAAAACTGTTTCAAGTAACCTAACAAATGTCTAAAATTAGCATTCTTATCAACGACAATTCCTTCTGTTTGATAAAACTCAAAACCATGACTCCAATCAACTGTTTCATTTCTAAAGCATTTTCCAATTGCAAAAAACTTAGCAGGCAGTTCTTCTTTTTTTAATTTAGACAAGGTTAATGCAGAAAGGCAAGTTGTGTGTGTTCGCAAAACTCTTTTCCTTGCTTCTTCACTTAACCACTCATAATTCCACCCCTTGCTTTTGTCTATTCCACCTTCATGAGATTTTTTAACTGATTCTAGAATTTTCTTATCAGGTAATTCTGCTTTTCTATTAACAAAAAAAGTGTCTTGCATCTCCCGAACAGGATGGTCTTGTGCAGTAAATAATGCATCGAAATACCAGAACGAACTATGTATCATATTTCCAGTCATCTCCTTGAAACCCATTTCAATCCAAATTTTTCTTCCATAATCAATTGCCTGGTTCACAAAATGTCTTTTTCCCCCATAAATATTCGGCAGTGGAGAGGAAACATCATAGCGACGGAATTTCTTA
Organism: Candidatus Woesearchaeota archaeon; assembly: GCA_964638105.1. Classification (GTDB taxonomy): domain Archaea; phylum Nanobdellota; class Nanobdellia; order Pacearchaeales; family GW2011-AR1; genus ARS1301. The sequence continues at coordinate 660 of CAZWYG010000059.1, read as the reverse complement.
CCTTTCCAGTTTTTTTCAGACTTAAGCAATTCAGAAGTTATTTGTTCAATTAAATCTCCTTCACGAATTTTTAAACGAAGAATTTCTTTTCCTAAATCTGTTATTTCTATTTTTACACTTTTCTTTTCTTTTATCTCAATAATATTCTTCCTCTTCTGAAGATTCTTCAAAGAATGAAGTTGCTCTGGCGCAAGCGAGTCATACTCCAAAGGCAGACTTTCAATAAACAATTCTTCAAGAGTTTTCTTTGCAAGTTCTTCTTTGTTTGCACTAAGAATTAAATTTCCATTTTTTAAATCTATAAGTGCTTTGTTCTTCAAAACACCAATCGAACTCTTAAATTCATCCTCAGATAACTTGCTTTGTTTTCGTGCTTCTTTTAATGAAATAATTCTTTTTTCATCTAATAAATGTAAAAGACGCCTTTCAGGAAGTCCTTTTTGTTTGTAATAAAGTCCATTAACACCTAATTTAATAATTTTTTTCTTATCAAAAATAAGTTTTATTATTTTTTTATTCTGAAGATATTCAAGTGCCCGCATAACAGAAACTTTGTTTAGATTTGACTTTTTGCAAATATTATTTATCTCCTCATCCAAGTAAGGAAGAACTTTAATTTCATTCGGACTCAATGACTCGATTATTTTATTTTTGTTCATT
>CAZWYG010000058.1:0-4079 GCA_964638105.1 Candidatus Woesearchaeota archaeon | reverse complement strand
GAAAAAGAAGTTGGTGCAGAAGTTCGTGGAACAAAACTTGATGAAAAAGAAAAACCTTCAGGAAAATGCGCAATCTGTGGAAAACCTGCAAAAGAAATTGTTTACATTGCTAAGAGTTATTAATTCGTTATAGAAAATTTTATTTTAACATATGAAAAAAGAGCTGAAATCAAAAGTAGAGAAATTTGCAAGAAGATATTGTAAAAAAGATTCTGAAGACAAGAAACTTTGGGAAAATCATGTTCAATTAGTAAAAAAATTTGCATTGAAACTAGCAAAGATAGAAAAAGCTGATAAAGATGTTGTAGAGATTTCTGCGTTGTTGCATGATATTGGAAAAGACAAGGGAAGAGAAAAACATAATAAAAGAAGTTATGAACTATCAAAAAAATTTCTTGAAAAAATAAATCTACCTGAAAAAAAGAAAAATTTGATTTTAAAATGCATCTTAAAACATGGAAGTAAATTTTCTAAAGAGGATAATGAAATAGAGGTTAAAATTATTCAATCTGCAGATGTTTTAGGTGCTCTTTTTGATGAAGAGTGGCAAGATGTTAGTAGGAAGACTTTACCTAAAAAGGATTTAATCATATTATTGAATGACTCTTTTAACAAAATAAACTTGGAGTCTGCAAGGAAAATCGCAAAACCTCAATTTATAAAGTTAAAGAAATTATTAAATTAGATTCTCTTTCCTCCATAAATCCCTAACAAAAAATATATTTTAAAGATTTATATTCAATTAACATACGACATACTAACCAGTAAGAGAAATTCTCTTTTTCAAAAACTAATTGTTTTTCAAAACAGCTTCAAGCTCGTATTCCATTCTAAGAGTGACTTCCCACAATTGTGTAAGTTCTCTTTCAACTTCCTTTTTTTCCATTTCGCTTTTTTGCATCTTTAATGGTTCAGAAGAACTCTCGATTAAATCAGTAGAAATCATTCCCGACCTAATCCAGAAGTTAACTGAACTAAATCAGGCTAGTTTAATTGAAGTGTAGACTAGACCAAAACAATTCTTCCAATTTAAGCCGGGTCTACTATTCATACTCAATTCAGGAAAAAAGTATTTTTATACTTTTCTATACTGTAGTTTTTCAAAACCCATACATTTTAAAAAGTTCTCTGTAGATAGAAAATTATGCCAAGAAAAAAAATAAAACCTCGTGAAGAAAAAACAGCAGAAGAATATTTTCCTTCAAACAAAGGCGAATCAAAACGAACAACAGAAAAAGTTGTTAAGGAGTATTCAGATTTTGAGAGAACACGCGAGATAAAAACAAGAGAAGATTTCTCAAGTTCCAAAAAGACAACAGAAAAAGAGTACAAAAAACCAGAAAGAAGCTCTCTTGAAAAAGTTGAGAAATTAAGACCAAATACCCCCAAGGGTATAAAGAAAAAATACTCTCGTAAAAAAAAGAAATCTACTAAAAAAAGAACTATGTCTGTTCCGAAGTTTGAACCTCCAAAAATAAATTTAAAAAAAGAGGGATATGAATTAATTCTTACTGAAAAACCTCAAGCAGCGTCGAAGATTGCAAACGCTCTTGGAAAAGCAAAACAAAATTACTTCAACAAAATTCCTTATTACGAAGTAGACAGAGACGGAAAAAAAATCCTCGTTGCTTGTGCAGTTGGGCATTTATTCACTCTAAGTCAAAATGTTAAGGGTTCTGGAGTTCCTATTTTTGATATTAGCTGGTTTCCAAATTATATGGTTAGAAAAAAAGATTTCACAAAAAGATACTATGATTTAATTTTGAAATTATCAAAGAATGCTAGCACTTTGACTGTCGCAACTGATTTTGATATAGAAGGAGAAGTTATTGGAATGAATGTTGTGCGCTACATCTGCGGACAAAAAGATGCGCAAAGAATGAAGTTCTCGACACTGACACCTGCTGAATTAAATACTGCTTATGACAATAAATATAAAAATATTTTTTGGGGACAAGCAATTGCAGGCGAAACACGCCACTATCTTGACTGGTTCTACGGAATTAATTTATCAAGGGCACTAATGAATTCAATAAAGTCTGTTGGAAGATTCAAAATAATGTCAATCGGTCGAGTGCAAGGTCCTGCACTAAATTTAATTGTTAAAAAAGAAAAAGAAATCCAGACATTTAAGTCAGAACCTTACTGGCAAGTTTTCATTACAGAGAATAAAGAAAATCTGGAATTAAAATATGTCAAAGACATTTTTGATAAAAATGAAATAAAAGATTTTGAAAACTTAACTGGAAAAACAGGTTTAGCTTCGACAGAAAAAAAAGAACAAAAACTTTCTCCTGGAGTTCCTTTTAATTTAACAGGGCTTCAAATAGAAGCCTACAAGTTTTATAGCATCACCCCTTCAAACACTCTGCGTGCTGCACAGTCTCTTTATCTTGCGGGTTTAATTTCTTACCCAAGAACATCTTCGCAAAAATTACCTGAATCAATTAATTATAAAATCATAAGAAAAAAACTTGCAAAAGAATTTAATGTTGAGCATTTAATGAAAAAAGAAAAACCAATTGAAGGAAAGAAAACAGACCCCGCGCATCCCTCAATTTATCCAACTGGTGAGAAACAAATCTTATCTGGTGATGAAGCAAAAATTTATGATTTAATTGCAAAAAGATTTCTAGCATTGTTTTGCGAAGATGCAATTGCTGAAAATAAGAGAATAAAAGTTGTTGTTGACGACAAAGATTTTGTAAGACGCGGTTCAGCAATTAGAAAAAAAGCCTGGCTTGAATTTTATCCTTCAAAGAAAAAAGAAGAAGAACTTCCAGATTTAGAAGGAGAAGTAAAAGTTATTAATTCTAGAGTTGAGGAAAAAGAAACACAACCTCCAAAAAGATACTCTCCTGCTTCAATTATTTCACAACTTGAAAAGAAAAATTTAGGAACAAAAGCAACACGCTCTTCTATTCTCGAGACACTTTATGACAGAGGTTATATTCAAGAAAAAAGCATTCAAGCAACTCCTCTTGGAATCTCTTTAATTGATACTTTAGAAAAATATTCTCCAATAATAATTGACGAAAAACTAACACGTAATTTTGAAAATGAAATGCAGACAATTGAGAATGCAAAAAAAGACTTTAAAGAAAAAGAAGAAAAAGTTCTTGACAAGGCAAAAGAAATAATCAAAAAAATTGGAACTGATTTTGATAAGAATCAGGAAAAAGTAGGTAAAGAACTTGTTGAAGCTCAAGACGAGATAATTAAAAAACAAAAAGAGGAAAGTAAGTTAAATGAATGCCCTGTTTGTAAAAAAGGAAATTTAAGAATTAGTTATTCACCAAAAACTCGAAGATATTTTGTTGGTTGTAATAGTTATCCAGATTGCACAAATACTTATCCGCTTCCACCAAATGGAGTTATAAAGCGAACAGACAAAGTTTGTGAGGAATGCGGTTTTCCAATGCTAATGCGTCTAAGCAAAGGAAAAAAACCATGGATTTTTTGTTTTAATCTTAAGTGCCCGACTAATGCTGAGTGGGTGAGTAAGCTCACGAAAAATACTCCGAAGGCAAATGTTGAAAAATCTGAGTGAGGTTGGGAGCAGGGCAAGCTCGCGAAAAAGAATTCTGAGCAAAGCGAAGGAAAATAATAAAGTTAGAGTGAGGTTGGGAGCAGGGCAAGCTCGCGAAAAAGAATTCTGAGCAAAGCGAAGGAAAATAAAAAAATCAGAGTGAGGTTGGGAGTTTGAGAAGATGAATAAAGAATAAATTAACTTTTTAAATATAAGAAATAATTTATATTATGGAAGTTTCATTTTTAATAGAACAATTAATTCCTTTACTATCCCAATATGGAATTTTGATTTCCTTTGTTGGAGGATTATTTGCAGGAGAGGAAGTAATTGCAACACTTTCATTTCTTTCTGCCCAAGGATATATTGATATCTGGGTGGTCTTTATTTTTTGTTTTATAGGAATATTACTTTGCGATTTATTCTTTTTCTCAATTGGCAAATTTAGATTTTTCTCCAAATTTAGTCGATTTCAGAAATTGTTTCAATTTTCAAGTAGAATAGATAATTTTGTCACAAAGATAACAAAAAAAAGCACAATAAGAGCATT
>CAZWYG010000057.1:0-4112 GCA_964638105.1 Candidatus Woesearchaeota archaeon | reverse complement strand
AACTTATGGATGAAACCGGAACATACACAAAAGAGGCTGGAGATTTTTCTGGATTGTATTTTAAGGATGCTGGAAAGAAAGTTATGGAAATATTAGGAGACCAGCTTTTTTCTAAATTTAATTACACGCATTCTTATCCTTTTTGTTATCGCTGTGAGTCGCCGCTGATTTACAAGACGCAGAAAGCATGGTATCTTGATATTGACAAAATCCGTGCTGGAATGTTGAAGACAAATAAAAAAGTAAACTGGGTTCCTGATTATTTTAAGGAAGGCAGATTCAAGTATAATATTGAAAAGGCTCCGCACTGGTGCTTGTCGCGTTCACGTTACTGGGGTTCTCCTATTCCTGTCTGGAGATGCGAGAAATGCAGTGAAATAAAAGTTGTTGGTTCAATAAAAGAAATTGAAGAACTTTCTGGAAAGAAAATAAAAGATTTGCATCGACCTGCAATTGATAAAGTTGAATTGAAGTGCAAGTGTGGAAATATGATGAAGAGAGTTCCTGAAATTCTTGACTGCTGGTTTGAATCTGGTTCAATGCCTTATGCGCAATGGCACTATCCATTTGAAAAAAAGTCGCACTTTGAAAAAAACTTTCCATGTGATTTTATAATCGAGTATACAGGACAACTTCGGGGCTGGTTTTATTATTTGCATGTTTTGTCAAATGCTCTGTTTAATTCAGAATGTTTCAAGAACGTGATTGTGACAGGAGTTTTGGCTGGAACAGACGGCAGGAAAATGAGCAAGTCTTATGGTAATTATCCTGATCCAAAAGAAACTTTGGAAAAATATGGAGGAGATGCAATTAGGATGTATTTTCTTGCAAGCCAGATTATTCTTGGTGAAGACATGAATTTGAATGAAAAAGATGTTCAGATTTCTCTTAGAAAGAATGTTATGCTACTGAATAATGTTTATAATTTTTATGAGACACTTGATAAATCAAATCTGAAAAATAAAGGGAATAATATTCTTGACAAGTGGATTGTTGCTAGATTGAATTTCTTGATTAAGGAAGTTACTGAGAATCTGGAGAAATATAATCTGCCTTATGCAACTCGTATTATAACTGAATTTATTGAGGATTTGTCTTTGGGGTACATAAAACTTAATCGAGATAGATTTAGTTCAGGAGATAAGAAAGCCGTCGAGACTTTGAAAAGTGTTTTAGAAAATTTGACAAAAGTTATTGCTCCATTTATGCCTTTTATTTCTGAGAATATTTGGCAGGGAATTACAAAAAATAATTTTAAGAAAGCAGATAAATCTGTGCACTTGCAGGAATGGGTTGGTTTTGATTCTGAAAAAATTGATGAAAAGCTTATTGAGAAGATTAGAAAAGTTCGTGAGATTATTTCTGTAGGAATGGCAAAAAGAGACAAAGCAAAAATTGGTTTGAAGTGGCCATTACCAAGCATAAAAGTTCACTCGCCTGAAAAATTAGATAAAGAATTTTTAGAAATAATTAAATCTCAGCTTAATGTTAAAAAAATTGAAATGAAAAAAGGTGAAGAAATTTCTGTTGAGCTTGATACAAAAATGACTTCAGAGCTTGAAGCAGAAGGTTATTCTAGGGAGTTGTCAAGGAAAATTCAGGCATTTAGGAAAAAACTTGGTTTAGACAGGAAAGATTTGGTTAAAACTATAATTATTACAGACGAGAAATTTAAGAAAATCCTAGAAAAACAAGGAGAATTTGATTTAAAGAATAAAACTAACTCAAAAACATTCGAGGTTGTTACAACTAATAAGGAAAGATTTAAAAATAAGTGTGAGTTTAAAATCAAAGATAAAAAAGGAGAGATTGCAATAAGGACTACCAACTAGTAATCCTTTTATTTCACCCTTTTATCATAATAATCTTTAAAAACAAAAAAGAGGATAATAAAATATGAAAGCAAAATTAAAATTTTCCATTCATCCAAAAATGTATGGAGGTTATTTTGAATGATAGTAAAAGAAGAGTTTTTGAGCAGGCTTCGAAAAATCTTTGATTTAAATTTATATGAGGTGAAAGTTTGGACTGCGCTTTTGTCAAGAGGAACTTCAACTGCAGGTGAATTAAGTAATATTTCTGACGTGCCTCGTTCACGAACTTATGATATTCTCGAGAGTTTGGAGAAAAAAGGTTTCATAATAATGAAGCTAGGAAAACCAATTAAGTTTGTTGCATTAAAACCTGAAGAGGTTGTTGAAAGAGTTAAGAAAAATTTAGTTCGTGATGCAAAAGAAAAATCAACCCGTCTTGATAAATTAAAAGGTGACGAGGTTCTTGAAGAGTTGAGCACATTGTTCACAAAAGGAATTAAATTTGTTGAGCCTTCGGACTTGTCAGGTAGTTTAAGAGGTAGGCAGAATTTGTATAATCATTTGGATATGATGGTGGGAAGTGCTGAAAAATCTGTTGTTATTGTTACAACTGCGGAAGGTTTGAATAGAAAACTTGAGGTTCTTTTACCTACATTAGAGAAATGCAAAAAGAGAGGAGTGTCTGTAAAGGTTGCTGCTCCAATTAATAAAAATAATTTAAGTGTTGCAAAAGATTTCAAGAAAGTTGCAGATATTAAAAATACAGATAAAATAAAAGCCAGATTTGTAATTGTTGATTCAAGCCAGATTATGTTCATGCTTCTTGATGACGAGAAATTCCATTCTAATTATGACACAGGTGTTTGGATTAACACAGAATTCTTTGCTTCTGCATTAGAGCAGATGTTTGAACTTGCTTGGAAAGAAATGAAAGCAGTTAAGTGAGATGAAAGATAAAATGGATCCAACAGACTATTAAATAGGGAAAATGCCAAAGGAAAAAAATAAAGAAAAGATTATGATAATAAAAATTAAAGGTCTTGGTTGGATTATTGCATCTATAATTTTCTCTGCAATAATCATTGCAGAAGCTATTGGTAATCTATAATAAAAATGAGAGAGAATAATAAAATGGATCCAACAGACTATTAATTAATAATGAAAGGATGGTTGAAATGAGTTGGAAAGAATGGAGTTATACAAAAAGAGGTGTTGTTATTGGAATTGTAGTAGCAGTAATTTTTGTAATTATAAGTGCTACTCAAATCCCTGCATGTAATTATTGTAATCAGCACACTACTCATAATGGTAATATAAAATATCAATGTTCAGATTTTTTTAGGTTTATCTCATGCTTTCCACTTATGATTACATTTGTCTTTGCCTGGATAGGTTGTGGAGTAGAATCAACAACAAGTTCATGTGTTTTAATAGCAACAATAATTTCAATATTCCTGGAATCTCTTATTTTAGGATTTATTATATTTGGAATAGGTTGGATTGTTGAAAAAATTAAATCACGAAAGAAATAAATAGTTCTTTGAATTTATTTATAATGCAAAAAGGATATTCAATTGATGATGAAGTGATTGTTATAAATCGCGAGTTAACTGAATTGGATTTTTTTGTAAAAGATTTTTTAGATGTTTTAAAGAAACATTCTGATTATTTAATTGTTAGTGGTTTTGTGAGCATTGCAACAGGAAGAACAAGAGCAACAGAAGATGTTGATATTCTTGTTCCTGTAATGAATAAAGAAAAATTTGAGAAATTGTTTTTTGATTTAGTAGAAAATAATTTTTGGTGTTATCAAGGAGATGATTCTAAAGGAGTTTATGAAAATTATGTAAAAGAAAAATTAAATATAAGATTTGCAAGAAAAGATGAGATGTTTCCGAATATGGAAGTTGTGTTTATTGATGAGTCGCGAAGATCAAAGTATTTTGAATTTAGCAATCCTCAAAAGATTCGAGTTGGGAATTTTGAGTTTAAAATTCCAATGTTAGAGTTTGAAATTTTATATAAAGAAATTGTTTTGGCGGGGAAGAAAGATTTAGAAGACGCACGACATCTAAGGATTCTTTTTTCAGATATTCTAGATAAGGATAAATTTGATAAATGCGAAGAGGTTATAAAAAAATATGGAATTAAAAAGTGATATGGATTTTGTTGAGTTGTATGCACGCAGGTTGAAAGAAAATAATAGTTTATTTTCGCAACAAAAAGTTTTAATTGAATCTCAGATGAAATCAAGTAGAAGTTTTTTTAAGAATTTTTTTAGAGAGAATTTTAAAAAAA
>CAZWYG010000056.1:0-4191 GCA_964638105.1 Candidatus Woesearchaeota archaeon | reverse complement strand
TGAACCAACATCAATGTCTGTTAACTGACTTCCATTACCAATAAAATAATTCGCAGTTACATTTCCACTTGCATCAATATTCTCAACAAACAATGAAGTTATTCTCGAAGACAAACTACCCAACCAACCAAAAAAACCAGTTCCTGTGGTTGTTATATTTTGTGAACCTATGTCGACATTCGAGTCAAATTCAACACCAGAAATACTTATGTTTCCAGCCCTAAAAGAATAAGGCGAAGAAGTCAAATTAATACGAGGGCTCATCTCTGAATCAGATTCAACAGTCAAACCCAAATAATACTGACTAGAAAAATCCAAATCAACTGAACTCAAAATAACAGAATAAATTCCATCATCATCAGTTGTCACAGAATAAACATCACTCCACAAAAGATTGCCACTTGTATAAGCATCATAAATCGAAAAATTAATTGAATATGTTCCAGACAAAATAGTTCCATCAGAATCAGTCAACTTTCCCTGAATATTTATTGTCTGCGGAATCGCAGACACTAATGAAACAAAACAAATAATTCCTAAGAATAAAATTAATTTTTCCCCTTTCTTAGTAAAATTTAAATAGTTCGACATCTTTAATTTATCATAAATAGACGGAGGGATTCTGACGAAGACGGTTTTGTGCCGCCAGTAGGTTAGACGAATCCTCGACTCTATTTACTATTTTTCCTCCTTTCAATATTTAATAAATTATCAATAACTAAACTAACTTGATACTCAGGCGTCCCTTTTTTCAATGAACTCTCTTTTCTAACATCTGTATTTCTTCCATCAACCAAATAAAGCAGCTTCTTCATTTTCTTAAACTGATAATCATCCACACATAAAAAAATAATACAATTCTTATTTTTCTTAATAAAATCCAAAACCTCAATAAACAAATCAAGATTCTTGTTCACTCTCTTTATCTTAATCCTCTCAAAAAATTCTTTTATATTCTCCCGTTTAATCGTCTCATTAATTTTTTTAAGATAAATCTTTCTATTCTTATGTCCTTTGTAATGCGCAAATCTCGAAATCTTAGGAAGCAACTCAAAAATCTTATCTTGTTCAATAATACTATATCCAACAAGATTTTCTGAATAATCTATAAAAATATAATAATTATATTCTCTTCTATCTTTCATAAAACACCTCCCAAAAACATCGTTTGCAAAACAGCCAAAACTCCCCCTATTAAGAATATATATAATACTAATATAACACCCCGATTTTTCATTAATTAATACAACTTTTTATTTTATAAAGATTACTCAATTCTACGCTATGCATTATATAATAAATATATTTATTCTTTAACCCAACGAACTTTACGTCGCTTCATTTTCATGTTTTTTCTACACTTTGCAGAACACAAATGTTTCACAACTCCGCTATTAAGAACCAATGTCATACCTTTATGAGTATCATATTCTTTTTTACAAAAACTACATTTAGGCATTTTTACCTCGAATAATTAATTTACTAAAATTTTCCCCATAAGGAACAAAATTAAAATCTACCTTATCTGGCAAACCTCTTCTAACAAATTCCTCATGAGAAGACTTTACTTCAAACTGGAGTTCTTCCCCTTGCCAATCATTTGTTAAATAATTATTTAATTGCTCTAAATAAAATGTCATTATGTATACGCTCCCTGCATTCGACCACGCTTGGGCGAATGAGATGAAATCTTGAATTTCATTAGGTGCATGCACCTTTTATTATTTTTAATTTTTATTATCATGTGTATGCTCCCTTTGTTACTTTACTCTTTATTCTTCGAGCTTCAATTTCTGTTTCACGAAGCATCAAAACATCATTAACACGAACAGGACCTTTCACATTTCTACGCATAATTCTTCCCTTGTCTCGTCCTTCCTGAACCTCGCATTTAACCTGAGTAATCTCTCCACGAAAACCAGTCCGACCAACAATACCCTCGACAACAGCTGGCACAACCTCTCCCATAATCTTGTCACTACCTTTAGAACCTCCTGATTTCTTTTCTTGTTTCTTTGGTTGTGGTTTTTGTGATTTTGCCATTTTACCAGTTAATAGATTCTATGGGTTTAACTTTTAATCCTCTTGAGTTTTCCATAGAAAAAGGAACTCCTTCTTTCATTAAAATACCTTTTTCACAACTAAGTTGAGGGAAAAAATAATGCCTATCCCCTCCAGGAGAATAAGAAGATAAAGAAACTCCCTCTTGTACATCCAGTTTATGCCCTCTAACATCTTCTCCGAATTTATAATAAACAATACCTTCTAAAATTTTTTTTTGTGATTTTTCCATTTTAATTAATTAAACCTTCACGTTTATTTTCATAAGGACATTCATCACAAGTGTTTCTTGTACAATAATTATCAAAAAGAAATTTATCTGCAGTTCCCTCACAACCATGTCTTGCAGCATAAGCAAGATTTCTCAAACCAAAAATATCCTCTTCAGAATTTCCAGGAACTTTAACAAAAGAAAAAATTTCAGGAAATGAATTCTCTAAATCTTTCCTTTGAATATCTAAATCTCTTTTCAAATTCATCATATCTTTTATTGCTTCGCTCATTTCAAACCAGCAATATCTTTATCAGCATCACCAACTTCAATCACTGCAACAGATGAAGTAGAAACTTTTATACCGACGCTGATTCCCAATTTTTGCTTGCTGTCTGCCTCAACACATTTAATTCCTTTTTCTTTACAAAGAACAGGAAGATGTGCAACAATTTCCTTTGGTTCAACATCACCTGCATAAACAACCAACTTCGCAACTCCTCTTTCAATCGCTTTCGTAACTTCGTTAGTGCCTTTCTCAACCTTACCGCTCTTTCGCGCTTTCTCAATTATTGAATAAACATCTGCCATCTTAATTTAGAACAAATCCTCACGAGAATTCGTTCATTGGATATAAAATAAGAAATAAGTTAGTTTATAAAATTGTCGGTTGAAAAATCTTCCTTACTAATTCTTAAGTTTTATAACAAGTAATCTCTATATTCTTTTTCTTGTACATTGAAAGATGAAGAAGTTCTCTAAATAACCTAGAAGAATCAGCAACATGAGGATCATAATCTGGATTATTTCTAAATCTATCAACTTCAGACATAGCAGTTCTCAATCTTTTATCTTCATGCTTAATCTCGTAAGGCCAAGGTCCTCCATAAAGAATATTCTCACAAAACAAACTACTAAGAACAGGACACCCTTCCAAAATCTCCTGCAAAGAAGAAGACTCTTCAAATTTAAACTTCTTTCCCAAATCCCTGAATTTAACATATATCTTCATATGATTAATAAGTAATAAAGTATTTAAGAATTATTATACTAAAAATAATAATTTATTTAAAGATCAATCATATAGATAATTATGAATTTGTTAAAACAATTAGAAGAAAGTTCAAAAATATACCAAAAACAATTAATAGAAGACGCCTCAAATTTTTTTAAAAACATAGAGGGTAAATTAACTTGCGAGTGGGGGGATTGGCAAAAACAAACAAGAGGTGCTAGAAGCATGACATATAATAATGAACTAAGAAACGCTGTTTTAAATCTTGCACAAGAAAACGGAATTCTGACCTATCCAAAAAAAGATTCACTATTCCCTTTCAACCCATTATATTGTTCTGACCAGTCTCCAATGAGAGAAGCACAAAAACTTCACTTTTCAGAAGAGCAAGAATTAAAAAAGTATATGAAAGAAGTTTATCCACATGAGGATTATTTTATAGGAAGACTAGGAGAATTAATTATTAATAAAGATTAATCTCAAAAAATTAAAACTTATAAAATTTTATATTATAAAATTTAATTCCTACTTTTCAAAACTTCATCAAGATTTTCTTTATACCAATCAAAAGTTCTTCTAATCCCTTCAAAAACATCAACCTTTGGAGAATAACCAATTTCTTTCATTTTAGATATATCAATTTCAACTTCCTGCGGTTGTGCAATCTCAGCGTCCTGAAAAATAACTTCTCCCTGAGAAGCCAAAGAAATAATCTCATCTGCAACATCAGTCAACAAAACACTCTCACCCGAAGACAAATCAAACTCTTTGTTATTCTCTTTCATTGTCAAAACAACTCCCTCAACAAAATCATCAACATAAGTAAAATCAAGTGTCTTGTTTTCATTTCCAAAAATTGCTAAATTTTTTCCCTGCAAAGAATTCAAAATCCAAATATCAATTA
>CAZWYG010000055.1:0-4419 GCA_964638105.1 Candidatus Woesearchaeota archaeon | reverse complement strand
AAGATAAAGAACACCAAATTTTAAAAACAAAGTTTCATTTTATTAAAATGGTAAAAAAACAAATGAGGTTTAGAACGATTTTTATTGTAATGCTCGCAGTCATGATTGTTGCAAGCTTGTGGAATCATTTTACTTGGATAAGAGATTCTGTTCATTATGTTCTTGACCCAAGTTTTGGAGCAATCCTTGATTTTAATTTATATTGGGGAATGTTAATTATTGCATTGTTTATTTCTCTTGCAACCTCGCTTATTCAAAAATATGCAACAGATCAAGTTGCAATGAAAGAATTAAAAGCAGGGCAGAAAAAGTTGCAAGAAGAAATGAAGAAATTTCAAAAAGAAGGCAATACAGCAAAGGTAATGGAGTTGCAAAAAAAACAGTTTTCTTCAATGCCTGAAATGATGAAATTGAGCATGGGTTCAATTGTTTACACTGGAATTCCTTTTGTTCTTTTTTTTAGATGGTTTAATGATTATTTTACGGCAATTCCTGATTTTAGATTCTTTGGATTTATTAGTTGGTTCTGGTTTTATTTGATTCTTCTTATGATTACAGGCGGAGTTCTTAGAAAGATTTTAAAAGTTCATTAATTGCGAATTATATGGATGAAAAACAAAAACAACAAGAAATGATGTTTAAGTTTGCAATGTATGAGCAGCAAATTCAGCAACTTCAACAGCAATTGCAAAGAGTAGAGGAAGCAATTATAGAGATGAATAATTTGAAACTTGAATTAGATTATCTTATTGGAAAAAAAGGTGGAGATATTTTTGCTTCAATTGGGAGAGGAATTTTTGCAAAAGCAAAACTTGAGTCAGAAGAACTTGTAGTGAATGTTGGAGGAAGAAATTTTGTGACAAAATCGATTGAGGGAACAAAAGAAATGATTTCAAAACAAATTGAAAAATTGTATGAAGCAAAAGACGAACTTGAGAGAAGTTTGGAAAATATTAGTCGAGAAGTTGAAAAAGTTATGAGAGAAGAGAGGGGATAAAGATAATTCTAATCACTAATAATCTTTGTAATATATTTCCTATCGACAAATTCAAAAGCAGGATTTTTTATCTTGATATTTTTAGGGGCTTTGTCCCAAACTTCATTTAATTCTCTATTTTCCATAGGAACCTTGCTCTTTGTTTTTTTCCATGAATCGGCGACGATGTACACAGGTATTTTTTCTCTATTAGCTAGTTTTGCAATGGTTTCTGAACCAATTTTATTTATTATCCCAGTTTTTAGAATTGCATCTGCACCAATAAAGACTTTATTGACTTTTTTTGTTCCTTGTTCTTTTGAGAGTGCAACTCCAATTGCAGAGTCAACAAACATTGTTACTTTGATTTTATGCTTACGCAATTCTTTAGCAGTTTTTCTTCCTTGAAATAAAGGGCGTGTTTCTGTATTGTAAACTTCAAATTTCTTACCATGTTTTTTTGCATAAATCAATGCATTAACAACATTTGTCGAATGACAATGTGTAAAAATAACGTCGTTGTTTTTGATTATTTTAAAAACTTTTTTGTTTATTTTGTCTTGTGCTTTCTCAAAGTGTTTTGCAATCTCGATATAATTTTTATTGATTTGCGCAAGCTCAAGAACATTTTCCATCATTGGTTCTGTTGGACGTGAAGCTAATAATCTTTTTTTTGTTTCAATTGTAGGAATTAATTGATAAGCTTTTAATGCTGCTTTTGCAATATTTCGTGCACCTTGAATTTTTATTGATTTTATATCTCTAATAATTTCATTCACTCTCTTTTTTTTGTTCATTTTTCTCTAATGCACGAAGATTTAAATATTATTCTTTTATTTAATTTAATGATTGAATCAATAATCAATCCTAGAAGAATAGAAAGAGGTCCGATAAAAATGTTTTTTGTTGGAATTATTTTTGCAACTCTTTCATTGCTTCTGGTGCACTGGTTTTTCTCTTCAGATTCGGTGTTATCCCAGTATTCTGGAATGATTGTAGTAACATTTTGCGTTATGTTTTCTTTTCCATATATTTATTATTTGATTAAGCAAGAAGAAAAAGAAGACGAACAAATTGCAGGTTTTTTAGGAGTATGGAAAGTTCATCGGGATGCTATCTTTGCATTTATGTGGTTGTTTCTTGGTTTTATTATTGCGTTTGCTGCTTGTAATATAATTTTGCAAAATTCGAATTTATTTAATGCGCAAGTAGAAACCTATTGTGCGATTAATTCTCCAGGAAATGTTGACGCTTGCGTTGAAAATTCTTTATTTGATTCTTCTTCAGTAACAGGTGCAGCAACAAAAGAGTTGAGGCTTATTTCAATTATTGAAAACAATGTTTATGTTATGATTTTCACACTTATATTTTCATTAATTTTTGGGGCAGGCGCGATATTTATTCTGGCATGGAATGCAAGTGTTATTGCTTCAGCAATTGGAATTTTTACAAAATATGAATTATCCTCTTTACCCGTCGGAATTATTAGATATATGATTCATGGGATTCCTGAAATATCTGCTTATTTTGTTACTGCTCTTGCTGGAGGGATTATTGGAACAGCAATAATTCGAAAACAAATGAATAAACAAAAAATGATTAAGATTTTTGAGAATTGTATTATACTTTTATTTATCGGACTTGCACTTTTAATTATTGGTGCTTTAATAGAAGTTTATATAACTCCGATGCTGTTTAGTTAAAGCCAAAATTGAAGATGATTAATACAATTAACAACAGCAACATAGGATTTGGAAAAATTCAAAGAAAATTAAATTTTGAGGATAGGAATTCCTCGTTGGAGAAGTGATTATGAAATATAGATGCTACAAATGTAATTACTCTTTTGAGTCAGAGAGAAAAGTCTGCAAATGCCCTTATTGTGGAGATGATAAGGTTTCAAAAGAAAAGAGTGCAGAAGAATTAATTAAAGATCTTTCATAAAATTTAAAAGTTTGAAAATAGTTTCAATAACATGAATCCATTACTTATGTTATCTATTTTGATTAGTTTTCTAGTTACACTTTTTGCTCTGCCTTTTTGGATAAGAAAGGCAAAGGAGCTTGGTTTAGTTTGGGAGAATATGAATAAATATGGGCATCCAAAAAATCTTATTGGTTCAGGAGGTTTGATGGTTGTTCTTGGATTTCTTATTGGAGTGCTAGGTTATGTTGCAGTAAATACTTTTTCATTTGGTGCGACAGAAAACCTACTGAAAATATTTGTTGTACTTCTTTCAATATTATTAGTTGCAGGTATTGCTCTAATTGATGATTTATTCGGGTGGAAAAGAGGAGGTCTATCTAAAAGGTCAAGAATAATAATCACACTAATTTGTGCGATTCCGCTTATGGCAATCAATGCTGGAGAGTCAGAGCTTTTGGGAATTCAATTAGGGATATTATATCCTTTGTTTTTGATTCCAATCGGTGTTGTGGGTGCAACAACAACGTACAACTTTCTTGCAGGTTTTAATGGACTTGAAGCGAGTCAAGGAATAATCATATTATCTGCATTAGCGTTTGTAACATACCAAACAGGAAATAGTTGGTTAAGTGTAATTACTTTGTGCATGGTAGCTTCACTGATTGCATTTTACATATTTAATAAATTTCCTGCAAAAGTTCTTCCTGGAGATGTTTTGACTTATCCTGTTGGGGCAATGATTGCAATAATTGCTATTTTGGGAAATATTGAAAAAATTGCAATTTTCTTTTTTATTCCTTATATAATTGAAGTTGGGTTGAAATCTCGAGGGAAATTTGAAAAATCTAGTTTTGCTCGGCCAAATGAAGATGGAAGTCTTGAATTAAAATATTCAAAGATTTATGGAATGACTCATTTGTCTCTTTTTATTTTGAAAAAATTCAAGAAAAAAGTTTATGAAAAAGATGTTGTTTATTTGATAAATGCATTTCAGTTATTAGTGATTGTTATTGGATTGTTACTGTTCTTATAACTTTATGAAATTCTTAGAAGATGAAAGAAAATTGAAAATTTCCAATTCTTTCCTAAATTTCTTGAAGTTTTTAGAAAATGAAAGTTTTTAAATGAGAATTCTTTTGAAAAAAATGGATAAGGATGTAATTGATATTGAAGGAAAAGAGAATGTTATAGATATTGAAGGAGAGAATAAAAAAATTGACATTGAGGGTGATAGAAATGTAATAAAAATTGAGGGGAATACAAAAGAAATAAATATTGACGGAAATAAAAACAAACTTGAGATAAGCGAGAAGAAACCAAAAGAAGGACAAGAAATAATAAAGTTCTTTAAATCAAAAAAAGGACAATGGATTATTTTGGGAGTTTTGCTTTTAGCTATAATAATTTTCGGTTCATGGATAAGAGTTCAAAATTTGGATTTGCTTGTTGACCAAACTACTGGCGAGAATATTCCAATTGCACTTGATCCTTTTTATTTTTTAAGAACTGCTGAAGCA
>CAZWYG010000054.1:0-4479 GCA_964638105.1 Candidatus Woesearchaeota archaeon | reverse complement strand
TTAAAATATTCTTTTAATATCCTTAAACTATAAATCAAAATTAATGGACCAATTATAAAACCAAATATTCCAAAAAAGGATATTCCTCCAAGAATTCCAAGAAGCATTATTAACGGATTGATGTTTGATTTTTCTCCAAGGACTTTAGTTCTCAAAACAGTATCAAGATAAAGACTAATAATTAAACCAGTTATAACAACTCCTGCAAATGCAAACCAGTTACCAATAACTAAATAATAAATTGCCAAAGGAATCCAAACAATAGTCGCGCCCAAACCAGGAATAAAAGCAAAAAAGAAAATCAGCAACGGGAGTAATAAATAAGCCCCTACTCCTGAAAAATAAAAACCAGTACTTGCAACAACAAAATCAAGTATTGCAATAAACAATGAACCATAAATTATTCCCTTCGTGGACTTGTCAATCTCTTTAGCTATTTTATTTTTGTTCTCAAAAGGAAGATAATTTTTAAGTTCCTTAGAAAGAGTTTCATAATTAGTTAAAATGTAGTAAAGCCCAAAAAATAAAACAATTAATGAAATCACTATCGACGGAATATAAGAAAGTGCAGAAGACAATAATGAAACAACCACCAAAGCTCCTTTCTCAATCAAGACCGAAGGCTCTATATTAAAATTACTCAAAAAAGGCGTATCTTTTATTGAACTCAAAAAATTTGCTAAACTATTACTCTCTAAAAAATTATTAGTTTGATTAACAACTCCTCCAACAATTCCTCCAAGAGGCAAAAGAATCACAACCAATATAATCAAAATACAAATTATCGCTGAAAAATTCTTGTTTAATTTTTGATTTAGTTTTTTAAAAATTGGCAAAACCAAATAAGCAAGAATAAAAGAAGAAATCAGAACAACTAAATAAGGTTGAATTATTTTAAACGAGAGAAACAACAATAAAAAAATAACTCCAAAAAGAAAATATTTCTTAAGTTCCTCTTTATCTCCTCTTTTTTTCATATAAAAAAAGCAAACCTTAATTTATATAATTTTTCAATTTTAGAAGTAACATTTAAATTCTATTTCTTTTTTATTACATATGAAACTTCCAAAATCATTTGATTTTTTTGGAGAAACAATTGTTGCAAAGTTTCCAAAAGAATTCAAACAATTGAAAAAAAAAGAACATGCAAAAAAGTTAATGATACAAAATAATTCTGTTAAAACTGTCCTTGAAAAAACTGAAAAGTTCAAAGGAAGATTAAGAACTCCGACGACAAAATATCTTGCAGGAAAAAAAACAAAAGAAGTTTTGTATAGAGAAAATAATTGTGTCTTTAGATTTAATATTGATGAAACATATTTCTCACCAAGATTAAGCAACGAAAGAAAAGAAATAGCAGATAAAATAAAAAAAGGTAACGAGGTTTTGGTAATGTTTGCTGGTGTCGCGCCTTTCTCAATCGTTATTGCAAAAAATTCATCTGCAAAAAAAGTTTATTCAAATGAATTAAATAGAAAAGCAAACAAATACGCAGCGAATAATATTGAATTAAATAAAGTGAAAGACAAAGTTGAACTTCTTCCAGGAGACATTAAAAAAGTTGCAGCAAAGTTAAGAAAAAAATTTGATGTTATTGTGATGCCACGTCCACAATTAAAAGACAGCTTTTTATCCTCAGCATTTCAGCTTTCAAAAAAAGGAACAAGAATTTATTATTATGATTTTTGCGAATCCAACAAAAAAAATTTAATTGTTGAAAAAATTAAACAAGAAGCAAAAATCGCAAAAAAGAAAATCAAAATTTTAGAGATAAAGAAAGCAGGAGAAATAGCACCTTATAAAATCAGAGTAAGAATTGATTTTAAGATTTTGTAACTTTTTCTAAATTATATTTTATTCTATTTCCCATGAATGCTCTTTCCAGAGAAATAACATAACCTTTGGCAAAAGCTTTCAAATTTCTAGCTTTCCAAGAAAGCTTATCTAAATTAGATTGTTTCCTTGTTAGATAATAATTTTCTCCTACTAATGCTTCAACTTCTACTGGATCCATACAAAATATAAGGCTCAATTCTTTTTAAAATTTTCTATTGATACTACCAGATAGTTATGATTAAAAAAATGTAGTATAAAATATTTCAGCTTCTCTAAAGATATCTCCTTGTCTTTGAGCATACAAAAGCTTAATTGATCTCCCCTTATTAATCTCTACTTGCAACTCTTCTTCAGTCAAATCTAATTTATCTGCATCTGTCCATTCAATGTCATCGTGGCAGGTTATTTCTTTCAACATATTTATTTAGTCAATATTTTTATTTAAGGTTTGTTGTGTTTAATGATTATAATTCTTTCTTATAATTAATAGCACTAGGTGCATCTCCTCCGTGCCACGTAAACCTTGGTCTAATTTTTACAGGATAAATTCTTTCTGAATTGTCGTCGAGAATTATTGCTGAACCTTTGACATGGGGCAGTTCATTCATATATCTTTTTATGCTATCCAGAAGATAACTCTGCATAATGTAACTCAGTGCATCCAAGTCAGGTTTTGAAGTAACTCGATGCGAAATCACTAAATCAGATTGAGTCATAACATCACGATGAATTTGTCCTGGTTGTTGAGTTGCAAGAACAAGTGAAATTCCTGGTTGCCGTCCTTCTCGCAGCAACTGAACAAGTGCGTCTGTTGCAGGAGTAACTTTATCCAATGGAAGAAACTCATGCGCCTCGTCAATAAACATCCAAACAAGCGGATTCTCTTTTTTCTCAAATGAATAAGTAAAATCAAGACCTTTGTTAAGAGATTCAATCTCTTCTTTTTTACGTGCACTCATTCGTTGATTAAAAACTTTTCTTGAAACTAAACTTATTACTAGAGCACGAACATTAAAAGCCCCAACAGAATTGTAAACACTCAAATCAAGAACAGTTGTCTTTCCTGCATTAATAAGATCCTCTACTTTGGTTGGCTTTTGCTTGCCCTTTGCAAAAACCCCCCATGTGTTCGCTGCCAAGAACAAACCACTCGCAGCATTTTTACTTTCTTTTGTGGCTTTATCGTCGCTGTCTATTTCTGCAATAATATCATCAATAACAAAGTAGCCACCTTCTTTTAGCTTTGAAATAATTCTCTCAATAAGAATTGAAATAGGATCAATAATATATAATCCAAAAGTTATTGCCCAATCTTCTGAATTAAGTTCTGAAATATCTAATGCAAATCTTTCATCAACAGGAATTCCTTTATCAACATAATCATCAAAATACCCAAACGGAACAAAAACTTTAACAGGTAAATTCTTTGGTCTTAAATTCCATTCACTTAGCAATTTTTTATCTTTTTCATTAGGAAACTTCGCTGACCAGTAAACACCCATTGTGTCAAAAATCAATGAAGCAAGATTCTGGCTAATTTCTTTTGGAAGATTAGTGAGCTCTTCTGCAAGAACACCAAGAGTGTAGCTTTTACCTGAACCCCGCTTTCCTGCAACAAGAACGACATGGCTTTTTGCAACATCCAAAAAAATCTTGTTACTAAGAGAAGTATGCTGCCCCATTGTTACATAAGTCTTTCCAACATAGACAGCTCCTTTTGTCCCAACCTCTCTTGATTTATCTCGTCCAACAATTATATCATAAGGCATAAATAAATTACCCAAGAGACTTTTTATACTTTTTTCAATAAATTAATAAACAAAACATTTCTTTTACTAGATGTTATGTAAGATACACAAATCATATCGAGACATTGTCGCAATCTGCGACGCTGAATTAATCGGAAAATATTTTGAAGAAGGCAATTCTCAATTAGATGTTAAAGAATCTTTTTACAATGGAGATAAACAAAGTTCAGAAGAAATAAAAAAGATTATAGAAAAAATGTCGAATGATGACGCGACTTTCAACATTGTTGGAGAAAAAGCAGTTAATTGTGCAATTGAAACAGGAATAATTAATAAAGAAAGTGTGAAAAAAATTCAAGGCATTCCTTTCGCACTTGTTCTTTTGTGATTATAGCCCAAGAAATCCATTAAACCAATTTAACAAATCATGAAGTTTCTGCCAAAGATTATCTCCTTCACATTTTCCTTCAATGCAATTATTTAAAGAACATTCAAAATTATTCTCACAATATTCTCCTTCTTTTTTTTGTTCAATAAATTCACCTGTTAAATCGCAATACTTTCCTGAGTTTAGAGATTCATAGGGAAAACAATTATTTTCATTTAAGCAACCATCGCATGTTGTTGTCGGAATTGCTTCTTCACTTTCTATGACAACTTTATTCTCCTCTTCACTAATTTTCATTCTTGAGACTCCTCCTGCTTTTTGAGAAACATAAACTAGCCTCCCATCAGAAGAGAATTTAAAATCATATATTGCTCCCTTTCTTACAATCCCTTGATTAAATTTAGTCCAAAGATCACCACCGTTATAAGTTACAAAAATATCTCCCGTGTATGATCCCAAAAGTAGCATATTAGGATTTACAGGATTCATTTCCAATTTATAATATCC
>CAZWYG010000053.1:2142-4499 GCA_964638105.1 Candidatus Woesearchaeota archaeon | reverse complement strand
TTGATGTCTCCTACAAATTTTGAAGAACAGAAAAAATGTTTTACCAATGTTTTGCAAAAAATAAAAAAAGAGCATATTGACTTGATAATTATTGATGGAATGGCAATGCTTTATCGTCTTGAGTTGGGTGATGCGCGAAAATCTGAAGACGAAGAAAATATAAGAAAAGTTAATAGAGAAATTGCAAAGCAGATGAAAGTTCTTTCTGAGATAGCTAGAAAAATGAAAATTCCTGTTATAATTACAAATCAGGTTTATAGTAAGTTTCAATCAGAAGAGGAATGGAAAAAAGGTTTAGAAAAAGAGACAAACATTGTTGGAGGAGATTTAATGAAGTATTGGTGTAAATGCATAATTGAGCTGAAAAAAATTTCTGGAAAAAGAAAAGCAGTTCTTTTGAAACATCGAAGTCTTAAAGAAAGAGAAATGAGTTTTGAAATAACTAATAAGGGTGTTCGAAAGCGAGGAATATTTTAGGAATTTTTTCTTGTGAATATATATTTTGGAGTATACTAGTTTATTTAAAGAAAACTTTAGGTTTTTTTAATGAGAGATATTTCGGGAAAATTAGGTGAAAATGGCAAAATAAAATATCCTCAACCTTATTCAATTAAAGTTAATACAGGAAATGTTGCTTATAATGACAAACTGAGAGAGAGGCTTCATCATGCTGCTAAAAAATATGCTAAAAGTAAATGGAGTAAAAGATATTTTTCTAATGAGGATTGATTAACCTTTAAGTTGTAATAAATCAATATAAAGTTTTCTTCCCTATTATAAGATGGGTGATGTAAGGTTTGAAGTTATTAAGAAAATTGCTGATGTTAAATTTAAGTATAAAGATTTAGGAAAACTCTCGCAGATAAACTCAATTTCTCCTCCGAGTGTTTTTATTGGTTCGCAATTGAAATATCCTCTGGTTAATGTTGGGATTTTGTCACCAATTGAAAGAGATGAAAATGCGTGGCTTTACGACGATGAAAAGTACTGGGCAGAAAAGGATTTTGGAATGAAAGAGGTTATTCAACTTAGAAATTCGTTATTGAATTCGCGATTTCAAGCAAAGACGCAGGATGCTCGGATGAATAAGAAATTTGTTGAGATTGCAAAAGAAGTTGCAATTGCATGCAAACCAGTTGATGTAGAAATTGAATTAAAAACTCGAATGAGATTTCGTAGAGATAAAGATAGAGTTTTGACTCCGCATGGAATGAATGCTCCGCTTAAACAGGCGAAAATAACTTCAAATGTAAAGATAGATAGAAAACTAGACAAAGTAATTAATGATGATATAAAAGCAACAAAAGGAATTGAATATTTGTATAAAAATAACTTTAATGAGTATACACTGAATAAGATTCTCAGCGTCGGTGTTTTGGGGTTAAAGAAAAATAAAAAACTCGTGCCTACAAGATGGAGCATTACAGCGACAGATGATACTATTGGTAAAATTTTATTAAAACAAGTTAGAAATTATAAGTGGCTTGAGGATTTTGAATTGCATTTTGGAGAATTTTTAGGAAACCAGTATTTGATTTTACTTTTTCCAAGTGAGTGGAGTTTTGAGTTAATTGAACTTTACCAGCCAGGAAGTTCTTGGAATCCTTCTGATAATGTCAAGGCTTCGACAGATTATGAGAGTTATTCTGGAAGAAAAGAATATGCATTTTCAACAGCAGGAGGTTATTATGCAACTCGGCTTGCGATTTTGGAATATTTGAATAAATTGAAAAAACAGGCATCTTCATTGGTTATAAGAATTGAAACTCCGACGTACTGGGCCTCGCTTGGTGTTTGGGTTGTTCGCGAGAGTGTTAGAAAGGCTTTGAAAAATTCCATGAAGTTTGACTCGCGCGAAGAATTAATAGAAAGTGCAAAACAAATTTCAAAAGCAAAATATAATTTTGATAATGAAAATATAATTAATCGAAGTAAAATTCTTAATGAGAAAAAAGAACAAAAAAAATTAAGGGATTGGTTTTAGAAAAATTATGATTATATTTAATAATCAAGAGTTTTAAATCTATCAATGAAATTAGATTTTAGTATTGCTATAAAAACATCGAAATTCATTCCCCATCTAAGAAAAGTTCCTTTAATAAAACCATATTTCTTTTCTTTTAAAGTTTGATAATATGGGAATATCTTATATCCAAAACCTCTTCCATGAAATTTTACAAAATTATTTAAACCGCATTCAATTCTATATCTATGTTTATAATAAGATGGGAGTTTTTCCCATGTCCTTCTTTTAAGGACTCTTTCTCCTGAATTTATTGCAAATTTCTTTACGGATTTCTTCGTCAAAAATTTCAGCACCTCCACCTGGAAGAGATTTTAGTCCATTTTGCATCAAT
>CAZWYG010000053.1:0-2132 GCA_964638105.1 Candidatus Woesearchaeota archaeon | reverse complement strand
GAAATTGTTTCACCCCATCTGCAGGAGTTATTTCAATTCTGAATTTTATTTTTCCTTATACCAATAAACATATCAAATTCTTTATTTTTGACAGGATTTATTATCTCTTCTACTATTTTTGAGGTTAATCCATTGAGATCTGCATCACAAAAAAATATTATATCTCCTTTAGAATTTTTTACACCTTTATCCATAGAATATGCTTTTCCCATATTTTTATTGTTCTTAGATACCTTAAGTTTATTATTGCCTTTAAATTTTTCAATAACTTTTTTGTAAGTATCATCATTTGAACCATCATCAATAACTATAACTTCATCCAAAACTGAGGTCTTTAATAAAATCTTTAAAACATTAAAAATCCTATCACCTTCATTATATGCAGGAACAATCGCAGATACACTTTCAATCTCTTTTTTATCTCCAAATAAATTATTTACTTTAATAAATTGGTTTAGCTCATTGAAAACTTGATCTTTTTTAGTGAAGAATAAATTATGACCTTTATATTCTATTATTGTCCTATACTTTATTTTAGAACCAATTTTTTTTTCAATAATATTTAATCCTTTAAATTTTGAAACAAAATCTTTTTTTGAATGAATTCCGAAATAAGGCACAGATATTTTATAAATATTCTTGATTAATTCTTTATTCGCTTTTTTACATACTACTAAACCCTTTCTATGCATATATTCATAAAAAAATGTTTCCTTTAGCAATTTTCTTTCTTGAGGGTTTATTACCTTTTTATAATAATTTTTAAAAAAAATAATTCTTTCTATAAAAGGAATATTTAATGGGAACCTTAATTTTATTGGGGAAGAAACATGGAATACACCTTTTATTTTATATTTTGAAGCCAAATAAAGTGCTAATTGTCCTCCAAAACTATAACCTCCCAAAACTATTTTCATTCCTTTAGAGATATCTTTTTTTAATTCTTTTTCTATTTGTTCTACAAAATCATGATAATCCAAATTATCCAAATCTTGAACTTTTGTTCCATGTCCTTTCAATCTTATAATTTTTATATTAGCATTAAATTTTTTATGAAGAAATTTCCCCAAATCATTTAAATCAGAAGGGCATCCGGTATATCCATGTATTAAAAAGAATTCTCTTTTTGAATTAGACTTAATATTAATAGTTTTGGCATTTGGATGAACTGCTGTTTTATTTTTTGCTTCCATTTTCTTCAATCTCTTTTGCTAATTTATTTTCTATTATCTTGAATATTATGAATATTATAGCGACAAATAATATCAAGACTCCAAAAGCAAGTTGCAAATTTGCAAAAATTTCAATTATCTTTCTAAAACTAGCACCGGCAAACCAACCTATAGATACAACTATTACCATCCATAAAATTCCTACAATAAAATCGCTTTTCAAAAAATCTTTATATTGAGTTCCTCTAAAACCAAGATATACTAAAGTTAAAATTCTGGTTCCAAAAATAAATTTCGTATAAAGCAATGCTCTTATTGTGCTTTTTTTTGTTATCTTTATAACTAAATTATCTACTCTATTTGAAAAATGGACTAATCTCTTAAATCTGCTAAATTTTGAGAAAATTCTAAATTTGCCAACTGAAAAAAATAATAAATCACATATCAATATTCCTATAAAACAAAAAATAAAGACAACCCAGATATTGATATATCCTTGAGCAGAAAGAAATGAAAGAGTTGCAATTACCTCCTCACCTGCAAATAATCCTCCAATAAAAGAAATTAAAATCCCATATTGGGACAGCAAAGGAATTAACCTCTCTATTAATAATGAAATATCCATAATATAAATTATTTCTTATCTTTAAAAATTTAATTTATTCTTTATTCAAATTTTAAATTACTCTGATTTTTTATTCAACTTCTTAACTCTTAAAATTATTCAGATTTCTTATTCATCTTTTCAAACTCCCAACCTCACTCTGATTTTTTATTCATTTTCTCAACCCATTCAGAGTTCGTCGGGCACTTGAGATTAAAACAAAATATCCATGGTTTTTTTCCTTTGCTTAAACGCATTAACATTGGGAAACCACATTCCTCGCAAACTTTGTCTGTTCTTTTTATAACTCCATTTGGTGGAAGAGGAGAAGTGTTTGTGCAATCTGGATAATTGCT
>CAZWYG010000052.1:0-4553 GCA_964638105.1 Candidatus Woesearchaeota archaeon | reverse complement strand
ATATGTTAAAAAAATTAATTTGCGAAATAGATTCTTTTGCTGATAAAGAGAGGGCTTTGCATTCCCAGAGATATTTTAAGACAGGGAAGGGAGAGTATGGCGAAGGAGATGTTTTTCTTGGATTGACAATGGGGGAGCAAAGAGGGATTGCAAAGAGATATTTGGATTTGGAGTTAAAAGAAATTCAGAAATTACTGAATTCTAAATTTCATGAGCATCGAATGGTTGGGTTGTTGATTTTGACATATCAGTATTCAAAATTAAAAGAGAGTGAGCAAAAAATAATTTTTAATTTTTATTTAGAAAATGCAAAGAAGAATAATATTAATAATTGGGATTTGGTTGATGTGACTTGTCATAAGATTGTTGGGGATTATTTGTTGAATAAAGATAAAAAGATTTTAGAGAAATTAGCTAAATCAAAAAATTTATGGGAGCGTCGAATTGCTATTGTTTCTACTTTTGCTTTTATTGCAAATAATGAAATTGACACAACATTAAAACTTGCTAAAATTCTTTTGAAAGATAAAGAGGATTTAATGCATAAAGCAGTTGGTTGGGCTTTGCGAGAAGTTGGAAAAAAAGATGAAAAAGTTTTGAAGAAATTTCTTAAAGAAAATTATGAGAATTTGACGAGGACGACTTTGCGTTATGCAATTGAGAGAATTCCTGAGGTTGAGAGAAAGAAAATTTTACGAGGAGAAATTTGATGGAAATAAGAAAGATTGGAGGGGGAATTGTAATTAATAATGGAGCAATACTTTTGATAAAACGGAGATATGAGCCAAATATTGGAGAGTGGTGTATTCCTGCGGGCTTTACTGAAAAAGAAAAAGATGAAAGTGTTGAAGATTGTTGTATCCGAGAGATAAAAGAAGAAACAAATATTGATGTTGAACCTTTTGAAGAAATTGGTATTTTTAGAAAGTATCATGAGAAAAGGCAAAGATACGAAGATATGTATATTTTCTTATGTGTTGCAAAATCAGAAACCATAATTGTTGATGATGAAGTTCTTGATGCAAAATGGATTGGATTAGATGAGTTAGAAAATTTTAATATTGTAGAAGAGATAAAAGAGATTATCTTGAAACATTTGCAAGGAGGATTTGATGAATAAAATATTAGAACTTCTTGAATTTGGAATTTTGAATATTGACAAGCCGTCAGGTCCGACTAGTTTTAGTATTTCGGATTTTATTCACAAGAAATTGGGTTTACGAAAGACGTCTCACTTTGGAACACTTGACCCAAAAGTTACAGGTGTTTTGCCAATTGCACTGAATCGCGCGTGTAAACTCACTGGATATTTTATTGGGCATGATAAAACTTATGTTGGAATTATGCGGCTGCATGAAGAAGTTTCTCAAGAAAAAATTGAAGAGGCAATTAAGAATAAATTTTTAGGAAAGATTAAACAAACTCCGCCTGTAAAATCAAGAGTTAAAAGACAGGAACGTGAAAGAGAAGTTAGCAAATTTGAAATTCTGGAAAAACAAGGCAAGGATTTTTTGTTTGAAGTTAAATGTCAGGGTGGAACTTATATTAGAAAACTCGTTGATGATTTAGGAAAAGAACTTGGAATTGGCGCGCATATGTTAGAATTAAGAAGAACTTGTGCAGGAATTTTTAGTGAAGAGAATTCAGTTACACTTTATGAATTTGAAAAAGCAATTGAAGAAGATAGATTAGATAAAATAATTATTCCTGCTGAAAAAGCAGTGAAAGAAGTTTTACCTGTTGTTAAAATTAAAGAAAAAAACTTGAAACAGACATTGACTGGTAAACCAATTTATGAAAAAGATTTGTTAAAAAAACAAGAATTTGAAAAAGGAAATATTGTTAGTGTTTTTTGTGAAGAACGTTTTATTGGAATTTACAAAGTTTTAAATGAAAATGAAATCTTTGCTAAGGCAGAGTTTGTTATGTGTAAGATAAAATGAAACACTTTGTATATTTTTCATCAAAAGCAGCTACGTCGGGGAAAGCCTTGTCTGGGGATTTAATGAAGGCGGGTAGAATTGATATTGCAATTCATAGTTTTATTCAGGGAGTTTTTTTGTCGCATGATTTTAGAAATGATGTTAAGTTTCATTTTATTTTTTATGGAATGCCTGATCCTCCAAAGCATATTGAAATTCAAATTCAGGAAGACACGCCAATAAGTAAGAAAGATGTTGGGAAAATTATTCAGAAACTTTTGTATAAATATAAAGAGGGAGAGAAGAAAGAAGTTTTGCCTGGTTGCTTTGTTGAGAAAAAGAGTTTATTGAAAGTTATTGAGGAGCTTGGAGAAGAGAATGAGATTTTTGTTTTGGATAAGAGAGGGGATGATTTAAGAGAAGTTGATATTTCGCAGAATTGTGTTTTTGTTATTGGAGACCACGAGGGTTTGCCAAAAAAAGAATTAAAGAGATTAAAAGATTCTGCAACAAAAGTTTCTGTTGGAGATAAAATGTATTTTGCTTCGCAGGTTGTTGCTGTTATTAATAATGAGTTAGACTACCGCGGAATTTAGGAATCGCGGTAGAGGAATATATAGTTTAGAAGATAATAATTAATATAAATAAAAAAGAAAGAAGTCTTTATGGGCGAAGGAACAATTGATGTTTATTTTTGTTATAAACAAGGTGACCGAATTTCACAACAAATTGAAGATCTTATTCAAACATTTGGGGTGGGATATCAAGCAGAAAGAAGAACAGATGATGAAGAAGGAATGAATGGGGTAATCATGATAAGAGAACCTTTAATGAAAGAGGCATTTTACTATCCTTTTTCTGAATTAGATTTTACACCAGAAAGAATAGATAAAACATTTGATGACATAACTAATAAATTAAAATCATTAATACTTTCTAAAAAATATTAAAACCAAATTATCAAAATCTTTAATAACTTAATTGCATTATTTTTTTATGAAGAAATCAGTTCGGCTTTATATTACAGGAAGTGTGCAGGGTATTTTTTTTCGTTTGTTTATTAAGCAGAATGCAGAGAAAATTGGAGTAAATGGTTTTGTTCGTAATTTAGAGGATGGAAGAGTTGAGGTTTTTTTGGAAGGGGATTCAGATAAAGTTAATTCAATGATTGATATTTGCAAGAAAGGTCCGAGGCATTCGCAAATTAGAAATGTTGAAGAAAAAAGAGAGAGTTTTCAGGGTTTGAGGAATTTCAAGGTTTTGCATATCTAAAAAATTCGCAAACAAGTTTGCGATGTTAACTAGATTATTTATTATATAGTGGAAGATAATAATTAATTTAAAATAGAATTTATTCTTTTATTTATGGATTTAGGAGAATATCTTGCAGAAAAAACAGGATTATCTAAAGCGGAATTTGGAGTGAATTCCAGAAAGGAAAATACTGATTGGGCAAGAGAATATTCAAAAATTATAGAATCTTTATTGGTTGGTGCAGGTGTTGCTGCGTTTGATGATAGTTATTTTTATAAGATAACAGGAGTTGAAGAATGCGGAGGGTATATCTGTATAAAAAATAAGGTAGATGGAAGTATAAGGCTTTCTGCAATTTTAAGTGATTGGATAGAGAGATTCCCGGAGAGTAAAATAGCAGGAGGATTAACCCAAAACAAAAACATCTAAAATATTTTTTTTCTTTAGTGCTTTTGTAATTTTCCAAGCAAGTTCAAGAGAAGGATTATATTTTCCGAATTCCATGGAGATTATTGTCTGTCTTGTGACTTCAACTTTTTTTGCTAATTCTTCCTGAGTAATTTTTAAATTTTTTCTTAGTTCTTTTATTTTGGTTTTCATTTTAGTTATATCTCAAAAGAATCTTATAAGAAATAAAATATACAAAAACTATTGCACAGATGAAGTAACTCATAAAATAAGAATATGAAATAGTTATAGGATTTATTGCATCCAGAACCATTACTATAAAGGCTGCTAGGATTATTGCCAAGAAAGTTATTCTTCCTGCCTTTGTTGCAATGAATTGCATTCTCTCGTCTACAATTCTTTTTCTATTGAATTTCAACTGCAAAGTTATAATTGCAAGCATTACAAATCCAATATAAAGTAAACAATTTCCAACAGATGCGAATCCAAGAAATTCATTTCCAAGATTATAATAACTTAATATTGCTCCTGCTAAAATAACTGCTACTGCGAAAGCATATCGCCAAATAATTTGTTTTTTTGTTTTCATATAATGTAAAAAATATGTTACTATTTAAACTTTTCGTTTTTGTAAAAAATAGTTTACATTTAACTAGGACTAATCTCTAAGTGATAATAATTTTATTTAAAGAATAATTATTTTATTATTTATGATTTATACAAATTCTGATGGAGGATGCCGTGGAAATCCTGGGCCTGGGGCTATTGGAGTTATTATTCGAAGTCGCAAGACAATTTTAATGAAGTATTCAGGATTTATTGGTCGGCAGGTGACAAACAATATTGCAGAGTATGAGGGTTTAATTAAGGCGCTTGAGTTGGCAACAAAATTTGGAAAAGAGATTACGTGTTGCTTGGATTCAGAGCTTGTTGTTAATCAGCTTCTTGGAAAATATAAAGTTAAGAATC
>CAZWYG010000051.1:1828-4648 GCA_964638105.1 Candidatus Woesearchaeota archaeon | reverse complement strand
CAAACACGAAAATCATACAGTACAATAAATGGGATATGAGATTTTTATTTTTCACCTTCCTTTTTTTTCTTGGCATGATTAACAAATGAGGAAAGGTTTTTATTTTTTTAGTTTTATTTCAATTTTCATTTCTTTCAAATAATCGCTACTAATAGCTTTAGATAATTCATCTAATCTCTTTAAATTATCTTGATTAAATTTATTTGAAAATAAGGATTTCAAATCTTCTTGTGCCATATTTCTTGCTTCTTTGTTTGTCTTGAGAAGATGTATTTTATGAGGAATCATTCTTGTTGGTTTTCCAATTCTATGACTTTGGATTTTAATATTTTTTATTTTGTATTCTGCATTATAAATTCTTGAGAGAGTTTTTACAATTAAAGGGTATCTTTTGGGTTTGCTTCCCATTTTCACTTTTGCATCCCCATATCTTAAAGCATAAACTAAAATGCCTCCTTTTTTGTTCAATAGAGAACGAAGATAAGCAATTGGCAAACCACTTCCACCTCCGCATGCTTCAAAAGTAAAAGTCCAATCGTATTGATTTGTCCTCTTTGGAATTATTTCATAATTACTGCAAATGTATTTTTCAAATAATTTCCCATATTCTTTTTTACTCCAACCAACTAGAGATTTAGAAATATCAGAGTAATCAACTCTAGCCCCCAATCTTGCTAACTCTGAAGCCCACGAAGCATAATATCCTGCGATAGCAAGAATTTTATCGCCTCTTTTTATTCCTAATTTTTTTAATAATAAATTATCTTCTGGTGCTGTATGCTGTTGGAAACCTTCTCTTTTATGCAAAACAAATTTTTCATTCATTCCAAAACCCGGTTCATGCGCCCATCTTGGTTTTAAGATTTCTTTTATATTTGGGATTTTGTAAGTTTTCATTTATCTGAAGTAAAAGGAACTTTATTTATTTTTCCGCATTTGGGACATTTAATTTTTTCTTTATTTGCCTTGCTCTTTAAATCTGTATTTGTTTCTTTGCAATACTTACATTTCCAGATGTTTAGTTTTTTCATTTTAACTTTAGTTCCTCGAGAATTAAATCAACAACCTGTCTTTTTCCTAATTTATTTGTATCTACTAAGATTGCTTTTTTATCAAATCTTTCATCATGCATTTTATGTGTTTCATCAATCCATTTTTTACCCATTTTTGGATGCCACTTAGCTTTTGCTCTTTGGACATCTCTTTTATACGCTGTTTTTGTACTTACTGTAAATTGAAATACAATTATCTTGTAATCATATTTTTTTATATAAGAATCAATATATTTTCTTATTGTTTCTTTAGACATCTCTTCGATAATTATATTTTTCTTTGAAGGTATTACAATTTTCAAAACAGCAAAAAGAGATTTCTTTCCTAAGTCTTTACCTAACCAGGTTTTCATAGCACAATGGTCAACAAATAACCAATTTTTCATTAGTTTACTTTTTCTTAGATTTTCATAAGCTGTTGATTTTCCTGATGTGGGTCTTCCTCTAAGAATTACTAATTTTGGGGTTTTCATCTCAACAACTCCTTTAATAATTCATAACTTGCAAGATGTTCATATCTCTTTGAATCCAGAATTCTCTTTGATTCCTTAAGATTAAGTTTCTTTTTCATTGATTCCAGATAAGAATTAAGATTCTTTTCTTTAGAAACTTCTTTGAATAATTTTCTCCAGTTCTTCTCAGGATGATGAACTTTGTTGTGTCCCCATGCTCTTAAAATTCCCAATGAATAAAATCTGCAGAGAATATCAGCGTCGTAGAAACATGCAGTTGTAAAATCTTTGATTTTTTCTTTTTTAGTGTGATTTAGAATTATTTTATAAACTCTTTCTATGAATTTTTTATTATATTTTAATTTAGTTAAAATTGTTTTAGCATATTCTGCTCCAGCAAGTGCATGATTCTCCTCGTGATTTTTAACGTCATGCAATATTGCACAAGTAATAATAACTTCTTTCTCCAATTTTTTATCACTAAGATTAGCGATTTCTTCGCATATATCAATAAGCATCTGTGTATGTACTTGCAAATCTAAAGGAAGCTTACCAAATTCTTTTTGTAGTTTTTTGTATTTCATTTCAACCTCACTTTCCATGCACAGAATCTTGGAAAATCTAATTCGTTTTTGTACTCTTTTGGATATTTCTTTTTTGCATAAGTAATTGGTTTACAATCTTCATAATCAATAATCTCAAAACCTTCTTTGACTAGAAGTTTAATTATTGTCCCATAAGTTTTATGATAATGAATTGCTTTTCCTTTTTTTCCAGTATTGCTCTTCCACATTGTTTCAATCTTTTTTTCATTAAAATAATCATTTGGAGTTTTGAATTTTTTTCCTTTTATTTTAATTCTTTCTACACATTCGTAAAACGGAACTCCCACAGAGAAAACAAAAATTCCATTTTTTTTGAGAATTCTTTTAACTTCTTTTAATACAGGTTTCCAATTTTTTATATGACCTAAAACAAGAGGAGAAATAACTGCGTCAAATTCTGAATTTTTGTAAGGAAGTTTTTTTGTTATGTCTCCTAATTTTATTTCTGTTTTTGGATTTTGTTTTCTTGCTATTTTAATTAGTCCTTTAGATAAATCAATGCCTTTTACTTTTGCATCTTTTTTTCTAAGTTTAACAAGATAAAAACCTGGTCCACAACCAAGGTCGAGAACTTTTTTGTTTTTGACATTTCCAAGAAGTTTTAACATTGTAGGAGTTTCTGTTAATTCATTATAGAAATAAGTTAGACCTGTTTTGTACTTTCGCATTTTGTAATAATCTTCTCCTAAATTATTGTATGTGTTGATTAGT
>CAZWYG010000051.1:0-1818 GCA_964638105.1 Candidatus Woesearchaeota archaeon | reverse complement strand
CAGGCCTTTTGTGGAAGCTGTAATACAGGAATGTCAGGAAAAACATTTCACCAAAAATGCTTGAGCATAATATTTGATTTAGTTGTTAGAACTTTCTTAAAGAATTTATCTTTTCCTTCATAAAAAAGAATGTCTGGATTGTCCTCGGAGTTTTCATCTTCTTTATCTTTTTCTTCTTTAGTCTTTCCTGCAAGTTTGAATCGTTTTACTATGTTTCTGTTAATTTTGAACCCGCACTTTTCATAAAAGTAGGAATTCTCTCTTGAACAAAAACCTACTCCAGTTTTTCCTTTATCTTTTAGATATTTCAAAATTCCTGCTATTAAAATTCTTCCATAACCTTTGTGTTTATTGATACTAGCTATGCTTCCTATTCCTAAAATATTGTAATTCTTGTTAATATAATTTATTTTAATGGGAATTAATTTTCCAACAGCAACGATAGATTTCTCTTTTTTAAGAAAAACAAAATCAGTATTTTTATAGTGAAATTTTGTTAGTGGGGCTCCATTAAATTCTTTTTTTATTGCTTGGTTAAAAACTTTAATTTCCTGAAAATTTAGTTTGCTGCCTTTTTTTATTTCGAATGTTAGTTTCATTTTAATTTCCGTCCTAAAAATTTCTCTAAGCTTTTTATCTGTTTTGATATCTTATTCTTAGTAATTACTGAAGTTTCATAAGCTATTGGATAAATTTTTTCTAAATCTTTTAATCTGATTATGTTTATATCCTCTCCATAAAAATCTATTTTTTTGAATTTCTTTTCTTCTAAATCTTTCTCAGAGATTACTCCTGGTTCATCTAACTCAACTTGTAGATCTCCTCTTTTTATTATTAATGACCCACTATTCGCTATTTTTCCATTTTCAGGAATAACTTCTATTTTATTTTTTTTTAATGCTTTTGCAATCTTAGAAAAATATCTCTTTGGAATAATTAAATCAATGTCATTTACCTCAATATCTTTATCTCTTGTATAATAGAGATGTGAATAACTTCCATAAAGAAGGGGCTTAATACCTTCCTCTTTACAGATATAAATTACTTCTTTAGCAAAAGGAATTAATCTTTTGAAGTGTTCTTTATTTTTTGGATAAATATAAGAGTTCATTTTAATTTCTTCACAAATTTTAATATTATCTTCTTTCTCTCTTTTGGAATTTTTTTATCTTTTAACATTTTTCTAAATTTAATAGCATAAATATAATAATTTTTTTGATAGGAGTCTGTTGTTTTATCCTTAACTGATTCTAAATAATTCAGTCTATTCTTAATGTAATGTTCAAGATAAGTAACTAAACCTTCATCGTATTTCCAATATTTATTTCCTTTAGATTTAAAATAAATATTATTCTTAATTAATAAAATGTGAATCCATTCATGTATAAGATAAGAATTTAATAAAATTTCTTTTTGTTTTTTATTGTTAGTTTTAGTTAATAATATCAAAACATCATCCTTTAAATTTTTTCTAATATGCTCATGTAAATCTATTAATTCTTTTCTCAATTTTTTATTTTTTATTTTTTTGCAATCTCTTAAACCTTTAATAACTTCTTTTTTTGTTATTGCTTGACCAGAATATTCCTTTAATATTTTCTTAAATTCTTTTGAATTTTCGTATTTTTCAATCTTCTCGACTCTCTCTTTAATTGTTCTTCCGAATTTATTATAAATTGAATCGTCGAGCATTCCGATATATTCTAAGAACCGAGCATTCCGTTTAGATATCCAAATTAGATTAAACCAATTTTGGTTATATTTCATATTGAACTCTTTGGCTATTTTTTCAATATCTAGTCTTGTGTTTTTCATTCC
>CAZWYG010000050.1:0-4676 GCA_964638105.1 Candidatus Woesearchaeota archaeon | reverse complement strand
TTTATATTGAAGTTAATCTTCGAAAAAAATCCCAAAAAGATATTTGGGTAAGAATTGAAAGCACAAAATGAAATATCCTCTTTCAAAAAAAGAAACAAAAGAAAAAATTGATAGTTTTTTTGAAAATTTAGAAGACAAGTCTGCAAAAGAAGTCAAAAAAATAAAACGTCTTGCAATGAATAAGAATATTTCATTAAAAGAAAAAAGAAAATTATTTTGTAGAAAATGTTTCACTATTTACAAAAATCCAAAAATTCGAATTAGAAATAAAGTTAAATCAGTTAAATGTGAAAATTGTGGGGCAATTTCAAGATGGAAATTATGACTTCTTAAATTCAGAAATTAATTCTACTAAATCTGTTTGCCCTAAAAAAACAGAACGACAACACATTCGCTCTATTCCTAATTCTTCGAGAACCTTTCCTGCTGTCTCGCCTTCTTGTGTGCGTTTTTTGAAATCTTCCCACAAATGAGCAATTGGTTTTCCACAACTAAAACAACGAATTGGAATTATCATAATATATTCTCTGTAATCTGGTTTAAAAAACTTGTGCAGGAGTAAATTTACACAAATCTTTAAATACCATAATTTTCTAAGAACTAATTCAATAAAATTAGGTGAAAAATGAGTAAATGTATTTATTGTGGCTGTGAAATTTCTGACAATAGAGTAATGGAAGTCTGCGACGCTTGTGGGGTGAAAGTATGGGGGGAAAAGATGTTTAGCACGATTGTCAAGAACATGAATGATGCACGGGACAATGGCGACTTGTGCCATATGAACAATACATGTGATTTGCCTGATGAAAGCAACTTTAGATAGTTTTTTAAATAGTTTATTTCTCGAATAAATATGGCAAGAAAGAAACCAGTTAGAACTAGGGGAAAGCTTAAATTTAGCAATTATTTTCAAAAGTTTGAAAAAGGTGACAATGTTGCAGTTGTTGCCGAATTATCCCAAGAAATAAACTTTCCAAAGAGACTACAGGGAAAGACAGGCCTTGTAGATGGAAAACAAGGAGAAGTTTATATTGTCAAAATAAAAGATATAAGTAAAGAGAAAAAATTTTTAATTAAACCAATCCATCTAAGAAAAGTAAAATGATAATAAAACAAGAAACATTGAGTGTTGCAGAAGCCAAAGGGTTTCTGGACAAAAAAGAAGAAAAAGACGCAGAAGTCAATGCTTTTATTGAAAAATTTGTAACTATTTCACCTGAACAGGCAAAAGACATGAGAGAAAAATTAAATGAAGTTAGTGAAATAAAGATTAAACCAGAGCACGTTTCAAAAATAATTGACCTCCTTCCCGAAGATGTTGAAGAATTAAATAAAATTTTTACAGATGTCTCACTTGATGAAGATGAAACAAAAAAAATCATTAGCATTGTCGAGGAGTTTAAATAATCAAAATGCCACGCGAGGAAAATGCAATAGTCTTAGAATTTTTACCAAATGGATATCCCTTGGAAAAGAAAACGATCCCAATAGTCCAGGCTGTTGGTGAAAGTAGTTTGGTTCTTTTAGAGCTTGTTCCACGAAGAGGAATAACACTTGAACTTGGAGAAAAAGTTTATATTGGAGAAGGAAAAAGAGACAAGATTTACTATATTCTTGGAAGATTAAATGGAGAAAAATTAACAGAAACTGCAAAAAATCAACTGCAAGAATTTATAAAGCAAGCTGTAAAAGAAAGAGAGAAAGAATTTGTTGGATTTTTCAATAAATCCGAAGCAATAAACAAACGAGTTCATCAAATTGAACTTTTGCCTGGAATTGGAAAAAAACACATGCTAGAAATATTAAAACAACGAGAAGAGAAAGAATTTGAATCATTCGAAGATATGAAATCAAGAATTTCTAATATTCCCGACCCTGAGAAAGCCATTGGAAAAAGGATTTTTCAAGAATTAACTAATTTTGAGAGGCACAACTTATTTGTAAAATGAAAGCAAAATTAAAAATTTTTCATTCATCCCCTAAATTACAAGAGATCTTTAGAGAATGAGCGAACAAAAGACCCAAAACTATGATGAAAAAATATTAAGAATATTGTCAAAAGATATTCCTGGAAATAAAACTGTTTATGCAGGTTTGACTCGGATAAAAGGAATTTCATGGGCTGTTTCAAATAATATTTGCAAAGAATTGAAATTAGATAAAAGAAAAAAAATTGGGGAATTGACAAAAGAAGAAATTGAAAAAATTGAAACATTCATGAAAAATCCGAAGATGAAAAGTTTTTTGAAAAATCGAGAAAAAGATTTTGACACAGGAGAAGATAAACATTTAATTGGTTCGGATTTGGATTTAAGAAAAGATTTTGACATCAAACGTCTAAAAAAAATAAAATCTTATCGAGGGGTAAGACATTCTGCAGGTCTTCCATTAAGAGGACAAAGAACAAGGAGTAACTTTAGAAAGAATCGGTCTAAAGGTGCTGGAATTAAAAAGAAAGGTAAAAAGAAATGAAAAGAAAACATAAAACATATTCAAAACCAAAGCGTCCATTTGACAAAACAAGAATCGAAGAAGAAGCACAAATAAAAAAAGAATTTGGATTGAAAAATAAAAAAGAAATTTGGAAAGCTGATTCACAGATTAAATCTATTAGAGAAAAAGCAAAGAGATTGATCTCCGCAAAAGAAGAAGAACAAAAAAAGTTATTCGAAAAATTAAAGAAAAAAGGTTTTGCAGTGAAGTCTATTGCAGATGTTCTTGGGCTTGAAAAAAAAGATTATCTAAAGCGAAGACTTCAAACAGTTATTTTTGAACAAAAGCTTGTTCCCTCGATAAAAACTGCAAGACAGGCAATAACGCATAAAAAAGTTTTAGTTGATGGAAAAGTTATTGATAGCCCTTCTTATATCGTTCCTGTTGAATTGGAAAGAAAAATTGCTTTAAAGAAAAAAGTAAAGAAAGCTAAGAAAGAAGGAAAGCAGGAGGCAGAAAAAAATGAGTAAAGAAACAAAAGAGAAAACTAAAGAAAAAGTTTCTGAGAAAGAAGAAACCCTTAAGAAAACAAAGGAAACCCCCGTAAAAGAAAATAAAAAATCAAAAAATGTAGAAGTTATTCTAAATATTTACACCTCTTTTAATAATACTGTTGCGCATGTTACTGACATGTCTGGTGTTACTCTTGCAAAAGTTACAGGAGGAATGGTTACAAAGCACAGCCGTCTTAAAGCAAATCCAACAGTCGCCATGTTTATTGCAAAAAAAATAAGTGAACAACTAAAAGAAATTGGAGTAAAGAATATTTATGTTTGTATTCGTGCAAAGACAAGAAATCCTGCTCCTGGGCCTGGTGCAAATGCAATCATTAAAAGTCTCACAAGAGAAGGTTTTAAGATAACAAATATATTAGATACAACAAGAATTCCTCGTGGAGGTCCAAAAAAGAAAGGTGGAAGGAGAGGACGAAGAGTTTAAAAGTTAATTAAAATTGAGATAAATAAAATGAAGATAATAAACCAAAAAGAAAATCAAATTGTGATCGAAGCAACTATGAATGAAGAATTGGCAAATGCTATTCGGCGTTCTGTATATCAAATTCCAACTGTTGCAATCCATGAAGTTGAAATTTCTAAAAACGATTCTCCTCTTTACGACGAGACAATTGCACATAGATTAGGTTTGATGCCTTTAAAATCAAAAAAATTTAATGAGAAAAAACCTTTCGAATTAACACTAAATTCAAAAAAAGAAGGGTTTGTTTATTCTGAGGAGTTAGAAGGAGATATTAATATTGTTTACGACAAGATGCCCATAACTTATTTGAAAAAAGGAGAGAGTATAGCATTGACAGCTACGACAAAAGAAGATATTGGAAACAACCATTCTAGATTTTCACCTGGATTTATTTTTTATAAAAATGTTGCTTCAATTAAAGTCAAAAGTGATTGCCCAAAAGAAGTTGTTGAAATTTGTCCAAGAAATGTTTTTGAAGAAGACAATGGAAAAGTCAAAATAAAAGACGAGAAAGCATGTAATCTTTGCGGATTGTGTTTAGAGTATTGTCAAAAACAAGATAAAGATTTTGTTGAAGTTGTGCCTTCAGAAGATTTGGTTTTAACAATTGAATCATTTGGGCAAATCACTGAAAAAGAAGTTTTTGAAAAAGCTATTGAAGTTTTGAAAAAAGATTTAACAGAGTTTTCTAAACAGATTAAGTAATTAGATATAAATTAAATTTCTATAAAATATATTTTAGAAGATAATATACGCCCCCGCCAGGAATCGAACCTGGATGTCCGAAGGACTCTGGGCTCAAACCAGATGCACTAACCATTATGCGACGGAGGCTTCAAATTGCCGTTGTATTCGACATAGTCGAGAGCGCTTTGCGCGAACTATGCGACGGAGGCATTAATTAAGAATCAATTACTAATTTTAAAAGCTTTGTTGTAGAAAATAAAAGTATAAAAAGTATTTGGAATTTGGATTTGATGAAATTGAATCTTGGATGCGGTATGAGAAAGATAGAAGGTTATGTTAATTGTGATAGAGTCAAAGAGGTTAATCCAGATAAAGTTGTTGATTTGGAAAAAAAGCTTCCGTTTAAAGATAATTCTGTTGAGGAAATAGTTTTGACTCATGTTATAGAGCATGTCACGAATATGTATCAGTTAATGGAAGAAATATATCGAATATGCAAAGACGGAGCAATAATAAAA
>CAZWYG010000049.1:0-4683 GCA_964638105.1 Candidatus Woesearchaeota archaeon | reverse complement strand
TTCATGTGGAATTTTCATTGTAAGTGTTTTGTGGTATTTATAACCACACTCAATGTCAAATCGACTTGTCTTGCTATCCACGTCTACATCGTCGCCTTCTAGTTCTACTTTAACTCTAACATCAGAAGCATCTTGCTCTGCTGTAAAGTAGATACCAAATGAAATTGTATCTCCAGCAATAACACTAATATCATTGTTAAGAGCATACAATCCATCAGCTTCTATACTTGTTATATTAGCAATGTCATCGCCACTGTATGTATTGTTTGGAACACAACAAGCACTAGCAAAGGCAACAGAGAATAATATGGTTGCGACTGCAAGGAAAAAAACACTTGTGTTTTTCTTTGTCATTGTCATTTTAGTTATTTAATTACCCAAAAAACCTTGTTTTTTGTTACTATTTTAGATAATAACTACTTTATAAAGTTTGTTATTGTCGTAATTGAATAGTTACATCACTAGTATTATATGTCAGTGTCAGTTAGTGAATTTTTCTTTCAACACTCTCAAACCCAAAACAGCGTCGTCAACAGGAGTTGGAGCCTCATTAATAATTGTTATATTTTTATTTTTAGATATATTACTAAACAACCATTTCCAGTACTTTTCTTGTGTTTTTTTATGTTTCTTCTCACCTTTCTCTCCAAATTCAATTCCAGAAAAATGACAATGCCAGTTTTTTGAAGAAAATAATTTCTCTAACTTTTCAAAATCAACTTTTTTATCTCTTGCAAGAACATGAGCAAAATCAATGCAAAAACTACACTCAGTGTCACTAACAAGCTGTGCAATTTCTTCAACACTTCCAAAGACATTTGCCTTGCCCATTGTCTCAGGACACAACTTAACTTTCCATTTGTTTGTACTGATTTCTTCTTGCATCTCAAGAATTCTTTTTCTTATATTATCATAAGTTTCTTTGCGAATTTTATTTCCAAAAAAACCGCAATGAAAAACAATACACTTGGCACCAAGTAAATTCCCAACCTCGCAACTTTTAAGAATTCTTTTTTTACTTGCAACAACTTTTTCCCAATCTTCTGAATTTAAATTAATCCAATAAGGCGCATGAATTGACAATTTAATATCAAACTTTTCAGACGCTTTCTTAATTCTCTCTGCAACACCTTTATCTTTAATGTAAACTCCGTAAGTGAATGGGATTTCTGCGCAACTAATTCCTAATTTATTATATTCTTCAAATGTTTCTTCAATATCCTTTACAGGACCAATGCCTGCTGGACCTATTTTTATCATAGAAATATAAAGAAAAAATGTTTATAGAGATTTTGAAAGTTGTCTTACAATCTACTCTGGAAGCATAACTGCTCTAAATCCACAATATTCTTCTGAGTCAATATCTCGTTGATTTCTTGCAGCCAAGTAAAAGTAGGTATCATCTGCAATCAATTTGACTGCAGAGGGGTAAAACCAACAAATACTTGGGGCTTCATAGCACATTTTCCCTTTCTCTATATCTTTTCTTGGAAACCCATTCTTAGTAGGATTTGCTAGCCAGTTTTCTAGAGAAATTCCATACTCTGGAGACCATCTATTCCTCGAGGGTCTTTCCCTTCTATCTCTCATTAAAGTTTCACTTTGATTGATTAATTCTCTATTTTTTATAATCTTACCTTCCTCATTGAAAGAATAATAATGTATAGCAAATCTACATATATCTCCATCTATCCTTGCATCAAGATATTCTCCTCTAAGAGGTTCTCTAACACCAGTAATCTCTTCGTATA
Organism: Candidatus Woesearchaeota archaeon; assembly: GCA_964638105.1. Taxonomy (GTDB): domain Archaea; phylum Nanobdellota; class Nanobdellia; order Pacearchaeales; family GW2011-AR1; genus ARS1301. Next base: position 2,932 of record CAZWYG010000049.1, on the reverse strand, counting down.
TTTCAAAATAATTTTCTTTTGTGAATTTTAAGAATTCCCTCATCTCTCTAAGAGTTATTATCCTTTGTCCCCTAGCATGCAGTTCTTTTTCTGCTCCAGTTAAACTTTCCCCTTCCCACGATCTTTCTTTTGCAACTAAAAGATTGATTGAAGGCACATGAATAAAATCTGAATTTGTGCAATCATAATTCACCATCGCATCTTCCAATAATCTTTTTGCTCTCTTATAATCATTAATAGAGACATCTAAAGTGAAACGATTTTGTTTTTTCATATTCTTTTATTCTAGGAAAATATTTTAATGTTTGCAGAGAAAAATAGCAATTATAGTAAAATTTATAACTATTATTTGTTATTTTTACTAAAATGAAATTTAAATTAAATAAAAAAGACTTACAACTGATTAAGTTATTAGATGAAAATTCTAGAATTACAAATAAAGCGATTTCAAAAAAATTGAAAATCTCCTCTAGCAATGTTGCTTATAGAATTGAAAATCTAAAAAAGAATAAAATAATTGAAAACTTCTATTTATTAGTTAATAGTTTTGCCTTTCACCCTTGGCATAATAGATTACTCATTAAACTTAAACCAGGATGGAAAATTCAAGAGATTAAAGATTTCTGCAGGAAAAATAAAAATATTGGGTGGTACATGCTTCTTGAGGGAGACTGGAATTTTGGATGCCAAATATTTTATAATAATCCTTCCGAGTCTCTCGAGGTTTTAAGAGAAATATTAGGTTATCTAGAAAAATATGTAGAAGATTATACAATTTCTTCAATGGTTCGAATAGAAAAATTTGAACATAACTTCTTGTATGAAAATCCAATTAAAGAACATACTATCTATAAAAAAATTCCTATACAGAAATTAGATAATCTTGATAAAAAAATACTTTCCGAGATGTATCATAATTCAAGAACAAAATTTATTGACATTGCAAATAAACTAAAAATTGATTATAAGACTATTGCCAATCGATATAAAAAAATGGTAAGACAAGGAGTAATAATTGCAAACAAAGTAAAAATAAACCGAATAAAACTCGGTTACGATTATAATAAAGTTTTTCTGAATCTTAACACTTTTAATGGAGAGGAAATTTCTAAGATAAAAAAGTTTCTTCTGAAAGATAAAAGAATTTTATTCGTCACAGAAGCAGTTGGATGGGCAGATTTAGAATTTGAAATTTTCATAGAAAGCCAAAATGAGTATAGAGATTTTCAAAGAGTTTTTATGGAAACTTTTGGAAAATCAATAAAGAAATATAGTACTCTTATCCCTATAGAATTTAATTGGAATAAAATTATCTTTTGAACAAAAAAATAAAAAAAAATCCTTAGAGAATTTCTTCTCCAAGGTTATAAAATTAAAGTGATAATAACTTAATCTTCTCGCTTGTTGCTGAAAAATTCTTTGCAGCAATAACTTGAACACCTGCGTTTTCAGCTGAATTAATGATTGCGTTCGTGACATTGCCGTCAATAACAATCATACTCGGTATATCGTCTCCGCGCTTTAAAGAAGAGCCAACAGTCTTTGCAGAAATTTTCTTAATCTCATTCATATCTGAATCAAGAAGAATTGCTCTTCCAGAACCTTGGTTATCATCTGAAATCTTTTTCAATTGCTCTCTGTCAATTTTAACTTCTTTTCTTGGTTCAGCCTCTGTTTTAGAATGATAACCACTTCCACTCTGCATTGAAAGAAACTCTCTTGGTGAAAATTTCTTTCTCAAACACGTTAAAATTTCTTTACCCATTAGTTCTTCAACTTCTTTACCATCAGGTGCAGCTGCAATAGATTTTACATTAGCATTGTCAACAACATTCTGAGCAATCAACTTTCCTCCTCTATCCCCGTCTACAAAAAGAACAATATCTTTTTCTTTGCTAAGTTCTTTTATCTCAGGAGGAAGCTTTGTTCCATTCATTGCAATAACGTTTTTAACACCTGCACGCAAAAGATTCAAAACATCTGCACGTCCTTCAACAACAATTAATTCTTTGTCAGATAAATTTCCAAAAGGAAGTTTACTCTTTCCATATTCCTGAACACCTGCAATTCTTGCGGCATCCTTAATTGTATTTGAAATCTCTCGCGAATCAGTAGAACCCTCAATTTGACCCATCAACTTTTTCGCTCTATCAATAATGTAATCACGTTTGCTTCCGCGAACATCTTCAATTTTCTCAATTTCAATTGCCGCATCACACGGTCCTATTCTGTCAATTGTTTCAACAGCTGCAGCAATCAAAGTTGTCTCTGACTGATCAAGCGCCGTAGGAATTTTAATAAGTCCCATTGTTCGTCTCTCTTTTCTTTCTGAATCAACTTCAATTCTTCCAATCTTTCCTTCTTTTTGAAGCTCACGCATTTCCAAATCAGCACCAAGCAAACCCTCTGTCTGCCCGAAAATTGCACCAATTATATCTGGTTTTTCCAAAGCGCCTTCTGCTGAAAAATTCGCATGTATCATGTATTTTATCGATACTGGACTAATTTTTGCCATTTTTTACTCCTGTTTAATTTTTTTGAAATCAATGATTTCATTAGAAAAATACCTAATCTTCTTTCTAATAGCAATAAGCTAAGTGAATGTGATAGTGAATAATAATCAATGATATTTTTCTACTGATAGTTAATGAGAAAGTTAATTTAAAAGGTTTTCTAAAAATTTTAGTGAAACTTTTTATTTAGTATATTTTCTTAAATTTTTCCTATCTTTTAGTTCACATTGAACTTCTTTTCCCCAACATTTATCTAAAAAGTGAAATGCAGAATCATAGCTATCAAAATAAGCTGAGAACATAGCATTACCATTGCATTTAGTAAAAATTTCTCCTCCAAGTGATTCTGCTGTTTTATGATAAATATCTAATTGTTTTTGATACTCTTCAAATGTAAGATTTGCAAAAGAATATATATT
>CAZWYG010000048.1:1450-4766 GCA_964638105.1 Candidatus Woesearchaeota archaeon | reverse complement strand
TGGAAACCTATTATTGAAAGGATTGAGAAAATTTTAGGAAAAAAATATGAGCAACATAAAAGAGAAATGAGAATTATTGCTGATCATATTAAGGCAGCGTGTTTTATAATTGCTGATGGGGTTGTTCCTTCAAACACAGAGCAAGGTTATGTTTTGCGTCGGCTTATTCGTCGTGCAATTCGTTATGGAAAAAAATTAGATATGCTGGATTTTACAAAAAAAGTTGCAGAGCCTGTATTTGAGATTTATGATGATTATGAGCATTTACAAAAAAATAAAAAATTAATTTTAGAAGAACTTGAAAAAGAAGAAAATAGATTTAATTTAACTTTGGAAAAAGGTTTGAGAATTTTTGAGAAAATTATTAAGGATAAAAAAGATATTGATTGCAAGGATGCGTTTTTGTTGTATCAAAGTTATGGTTTTCCAATTGAGATGACTAAGGAGTTAGCAAAAGAGAAAGGGATTAGTGTTGATGAGGAGGGTTTTGAAAAAGAGTGTGAGATTCACTCTGAGCGCTCTAGGACGGCTTCTGCAGGGAAGTTTAAGTCTGGTTTGGCTGATAATAGTGAGGCCACTACAAAACTTCATACTGCAACGCATATTTTAATGTCTGCTTTAAGAAAAGTTTTGAAAGATGATTCAATAATGCAAAAAGGCTCTAATATAACTCCAGAAAGATTGCGTGTTGATTTTAATTTTCCTAGAAAATTGACTAAAGAAGAATTGCAAGAGGTTGAGGATTTAGTTAATGAGCAAATTGAAAATTCTTGTGAAGTTGTTTGCGAAGAGATGTCTTTGAGTGAAGCGAAAGAAAAGGGTGCAATTGGAGTTTTTGATGAGAAGTATGGGAACAAAGTCTCTGTTTATAGTATTGGGGATTTTTCAAAAGAAATTTGTGCAGGCCCTCATGTTGAGAATACAAGTGAGTTAGGGAAATTTAAAATTAAGAAAGAAAGTTCTTCGAGTGCAGGGGTTCGGAGGATTAAGGCTGTGCTAGAATAATCTTAAAAACTTCTTTATTCTATTTCTTTATGGAAAATGAAAAATGTATTTTTCCAAGATGTCCGAAATGTAAAGAAGGTTATTTAGTTCCTTTTTCTTACAAGGAAGATGTTTTTGAAAAGTGGAAATGTATAAATCCTGAATGTGGTTTTGTTGTAAATAAGAGATAAAAAAGATTTTTTTGTGTAATGATTTTGAGGTTTTACTAACCCCAAATTTCTAACGTTGAATCTTTAACCCACACTCCCCTCGCCTTTAGGCTGTAAAACCTCTTTGATAAAATTATTTTTTTAGGCAAATTTAAAACAAAAATCCTATTGATTTTCCGTCGGAGATTTTGACAACTTCTGGTTCTGAAGAAAATTCTCGTGTTGCCCCAATATATATTTCTCCACTTTCAATTATTCCTGTGGTTTCAATGAAGCAATATCCTGTGTTGTGGTAATCACGAAGAGAAGAACACTTAATTCCAACTGCTTCATGGTCATCTTCTGGAAAATGAAAAATTGCTGTTCCATATCCCAATTCTTTTAATAAAAAAGCAAGTAACTCGGATTTTTCTCCGCAAATACCTGTATTTTCATAAAGCACTTCATAAGGATATCTTGAATGATTTAATTCTTTTCCAAAAAAGTCTTCTTTTTTATCTGAAAAAACATAAGGAATATTTTGAACAAGAGAGATTGCAACCTTTACTTGTTCTTCTTTATCTTGTGCAGAATTTCTAATTTCCATTACAAGAGGCATTAACATGTTGCGTTGTTCTTCATCATTAATAACTTTTAATTTAAATTCTCTAGTTGATACTTTCTCTTCGTTTTCAATTACTTTTTTTAAATTAGTTATATAATTATAAAACCCTTCATAGCCAACAAAATTAATACTTTTCTTTTCATAAAGATAATAATCTAGAGATACTGTCTTAGGGCTTCCGTCATATTTGGAAATACAAGATTCTCCATTAAGAACCATTCCAACAGGACAACCACAGATAGAAGGTTTTTCAACTAATTTTCCTTTTTCACAAAAAAAAGAGAGAGTTCTTGAGCATCTTCCTATGTGCGTTCCGTCTCCACAAGAAAATGATTCAAAGACGTAAAAACCTATTAATATCAATACCACAAAACCTACAATTGAGAATGCCCAAAAACTTTCAGTAGCGGAAAATTTATTACCCTCTTTTAGTTCCATAAATTAATTAGAAATATAGTTATTTAATAGTTTCTTTTAGCATAAAATTTATATTCTTGGTTTGCTTTAAATAAAATGAAGCAAAATCTAAAAGGGATTTTTTCAAAGTCAGAAAATATCTTTGAGGTCATCGGAAAAATGCAAACTTTGATTGAATATTTTAAAGACACTAAAAAATATAATTCTTTATTACCTTTTCTTGAAACGTATTATCTTGTGACGAAAAAAGTTGCAGAAAAGAATATTCAGAATGAAAATTATTATCAAAATCCGAAGGCACTTGAGACTCTTGACATTGAGTTCGCGTGGCAATATTTTATTTCTTTGGAAAAATATCTAAAGTCAAAAACTAAAAAAATGCCTTGGAAAAATTATTTTACTTATTGTGAAAAAAATAAACTTGCTTTTCTTGAAATGTTTATTGGAATAAATGTTCACATCAACGCTGATCTTTGTGTCACACTTGCGAAAATAAATTATAAGGAAAAAAAGGACTTCAAGAAAATAAATAAAATTTTGGAGGAGTTGATTCCAAAAGTTATGAGAAATCTTGCGATAAATTATAAGGATATTTTCGGGTTCGGAGGAGTTGTTCTTGAGGATTTTGCGAAAAACGAATTTAAAAAAATAGTTGTTAAATGGAGAAATCAGGCATGGAAAAATTCAAAGAAATTAAGAAAAGATTCGACAAAGAAAAAAGAGATTTATCAAATGACTGAAGACGTTTCAAAAGAGCTGATAAGAATTTTTAGTGAGGATTTATTTAACCCTAAATTATTTTTGAGAGATTTGGAAAAGATTAAATTTAGGATTTAGTTATTCTAAATAAATTCCTGGTTTCCCAGGTTTGACTTTTTTTGATTTATTTTTAGGGTCGTATTTGTTTTTATCATTAACTGCAAATAATTGAATTCCTTCAATATCTTTGTAAATTTCTAATTCATTTGGCAAAACATAGACATAAACTTTTGCTTCTGTTTTTCCTGTTAATTTTTTTACTTGTTCAATATCTGATTTCAATTTTTTAATTGCTTCTTCTTGAATTTCGAATTTATTATCAATTTTCTTTTCTTCGACTTTTGGCCATTCTTCTAAACTAATAAACTTTTTATTTCCTAAT
>CAZWYG010000048.1:0-1440 GCA_964638105.1 Candidatus Woesearchaeota archaeon | reverse complement strand
AGACGCTTTTATTATAGGTTCTAAACTTAGTTTAATCTGTTCAGACGCTTTTATTATAGGTTCTGTTATCTTAGATAAATTATTAATATCTCCAACTAATCTATTAATCATCTCGTCTTGTTTTTCAAGATTCTCATCAATCTTCTTTTCTTGTGCAATTGGCCATTTTTCTAAAGTGATAAAATTCTTATTTCCTAATTTTTCCCAAAGCTCTTCTGTTATATGTGGGCAAAACGGATGCAATAACTTTAGACTTTTTTCTAGAACATCTTTTGATTCTTCTTTTTCAAGAGAATTAAATAAATCCCGAATTTTAATTATTGCCAAATTGTATTTGAAGTTTTCAATTTGAGTTGTGACTTCTTTAATTGTTTTGTTTAACTTACTCTCGATTTTATTTGATGATTTTCCAATTTTTATCTTGTCAAAGTATTTCATAATTTTTCTGATAAATTTAGAACTTCCTTTAATTCCTTTTTCACTCCAGTTCAAATCTTTGTTCGGTGATGCAACAGACATTAGAAATAATCGTGCAGTGTCAATTCCGAATTTTTTCGAAACTGTTTCTGGAAGGATAACATTTCCTTTTGATTTTGACATTTTATCCCCGTCCTCGCTGTGTAGCATTCCTTGATTGAATAATTTTGTAAAGGGTTCATCAAAATTAATGTAATCTAAGTCCCGTAAAGCCTTTGTCCAAAACCTAGAATAAAGCAGATGTAAACACGCATGCTCTGCTCCGCCAATATATTGATCAACAGGCAACCAGTAATCTACTTTATCTTTGTCAAAAAATCTTTTTGTATTTTTGTTATCAGCATAACGCATGTAATACCATGATGAATCTATGAAGGTGTCCATTGTGTCTGTTTCTCGGTGAGCATCTTTTCCACATTTTGGACATTTAACATTAACAAATTCTTTATTAGTTTTGAGAGGGTTACCTTTTCCAAACTTTACATCCATGGGCAATTTTACTGGCAAATCTTTTTCTGGTACTGGAACAATTCCTAGTGTAACTCGCTTAATATCCCACGCAATCAAACCATTCTCCTTTATTCTATCCAGATAATCCTCAGTAAACCTATAATAATCTTCAAAATCTTTTAACGAATTAATTTTCTTTGAAAATTTAGAAAGCAATTGTTTATCTTTAAATGCACTTTCTAAATTTTCGTATTTTTTAATATCCTCAACTTCAAAATAAATAATCTCATTAGTAATTTTATTCACACATTTTAGAAAATCTCCTTCTTTAACATTCCCAAAATATTTTTCTTTTTCATCAGGATTCAATGCCCGGATTTCAACTGTCTTTTTTCCTTCTCTAATTTCCTCAAAAGATTTTTGGTCATAAAAATTAAGTGTCGCTGAATTTTTTTCAATTTCTTGCTTGCAAGAATCACAGTAAATAATTGGAATTGGAGTTCCCCAATAACG
>CAZWYG010000047.1:0-4783 GCA_964638105.1 Candidatus Woesearchaeota archaeon | reverse complement strand
GAGCCAGGCAAATTATCTTCTGTTCCTTTTGAATTCGCACACCATGTCTCACCATGTTCATATTTTTTACCTTCCCATTCACAACTCAAATCACGACAAATATAATCTCCATAAGCTGGTTTAGATTTGTCATCTTTTCTATTATATGTTTTACATGTACTACCTAAATAATAATCACAATTTCCACATCCTCGCGAACCTGCATTTGACTCCCCATAATCACAAGATTCAGAAACATCATATATATTCGCCCAATATTCTTTGTCATTAATTTTAGAAGCATCATAAACATTTGCAACATTTCCACAAGTATCTACAAAATAAACCTCATCCTTTCCTTCAACACAAGTTGTTTTTTCAGAAGGCCCGCAATTTGTATTTAGTTTTTCATCAGAGCACAATTTTCCTGAATAAAATGTTGTTCCATTTCCTCTCATATCTGAACATTCTCCTTTAGTTATCATAGAGCATGTTGTTTCATACTCTTGTTCAAATACACAAGCTCCAAGAACATCTGATGTTGCCGTCGCAATGCATTGAACTTCTGAGGCAATGTCATCTCGAAAATTAGTTTCCAATCCGTAAATTGCAGAAAGTCTTTTACACCGAGTTTTTGTAACAAATGCTGCTTGATCCCCCATTAAGCAACAACCCAAATTACATTGAGGAACATCATCTGAAGAACCTTCATACCAAATACCTTCGCTTTCATCACAAACTTTTTGAGGTGTGTTCTCAATACAAGTTCCTTCTTCACTATCAACACAAACTCCTTTTTTACAATAAGATGTAGCTTCACAAGAAGTAGGAACTGCCCGATATTCACCATCGCAATTACTTTTAGAAGAATCCTGACACCATGCACCTTCTCCTGTTTTCTCACAACAATAAGATGCTTCAGCTAAAACAAAAGTTGTTACTAATAAAATTCCAAAGATTAGTAAAAATATTTTTTTCATTTTATCTCAATACCTTCTTTAATCGCCTGACTCACAATACTAACTTGGGTTTTAAGTTTTTCAAATTCTTTAGGGGTGTAACACAAAAAATCAACAGGATAGTCAAGATTCCAATAATCATACATACTCGCACCACGTTGCAAAAATCCCATTTTCTCAAAATCAGGACTTACAATTATTAAATCAACATCACTATCTTTTGTCGCCTTTCCTGTCACTTGGCTTCCAAATAAAATTAATTTTGTTAATCTAAACTTTTTTCTAAGTTCCTTTCCAAACAATTTTAGCATTTCATTTAAAGATTTTTTTGCACCCATTTTAAAATTTCTTCTGTATGTTTAATAAATTCTGCTGATTTTGATATCAAATCTTTTTCTTCTGGAATATCTGGATATCTTGTATAAATATAAATCAAAGTCAACTCTTTTAGTTTATCTGCAAACTTTTCATCCAACTCAACTAATTTTCCTAATCTAACTAAATCATGAATTTTTGGAAACTCATTTTTTCTCTCAATCAAAACTGCCTTCAAAGATTTCTCAACTGCTTGCTGACAAAGAAACGAAGCTAAATCATAATGACCAATTCTAAAATTATCTTTTGCTTTCTTTAAATCATCCCTTGCCTTTTCAATCCATTTTTTTGTTTCTTGTTTCATTTTAATATATCTCATTAAGTCCGTATCCAGGAGGCCATGCAAGACTCCTCGACGCAAATTGAAATTTATCTCCGCTATCGCGATTAGTAATTATATAGATTGTTGTGCCTTCTGACATTTTCTTTTTCTCAACCTTTAAGTCATGATAATAATTCATGTAAATTGTTGTTTCAGCGTCGCCATATGCTGCTTCCCAGCCAATAATACTATTTGCAATGCTTATTAATTCATAAATATCACTTCTAGTAGAAATAACTAATCCTTCATATTTTTCTGAGGAATCTTTTTTCAAAGTTATTGAATCATTAAAATTAACAAAAACAAAATTCGGCAGCAATTCAACTTCAATCTCTCCACTTTTCATTTGAACTTCATAACCTTTGTCTTCGTAGTTTTTCTTTAAATTTCTCAGACACTCTTTTGCATCTGCATTAATATAATTTTTTAATTCTTTTTCAATATGTTTTTTCAGCAAAGGTTGTTGCACAACACAGGTTTTGTAATATCCTTCAACATAACATAGATATTCTAGATTTTCATTATTGTATGAGAAATAAAATTCAGGCTCAATTGAACCACCAGAAATCGAAACAGCTTTTATTCCTTCATCTAATTTTTCTTCAAGACAATTTTGCATAAATGCTGTAGGATTTTTCGGACCAAGCCCAATACTTGATTTTATTTCTGGATAAAAATAATATATCAATATTCCTGTAACAATAATAATTATTCCAATAATTATAAAGATAGTAATTTGCGAGCGTTTACGCGAAAAATATCCCGAAGGCAAATTTGCAAAAATCCGAGCGTGGGCGCGAGTTCCTCTTTTATTCATATTCTTTTAGTTCTCCTATATTTATAAAAATATCTTTATTCATAAAAAATATCTCCTTTCTTAACAATAATTGTGCATTCTTTTTCTTTGTTTCCCCAAATATCCTCGCATTTTATATAATAAGTTTCTTCTGATAAAAATTCAGTTGAATGTTCTGTTGTAAATATGCTGCTCATTGAAGAGGCTGCTGTTTCATTATAACTACAACTGTTAAAATCATAAGTGCAAATTGCTTCTTCATCTGTCTTCAAAATTAATTCTCCCTCTTCAATATAAATTCTAACAGCTTCTGGTGCATCAGAATCTATTGCTACATTATAAGTAACTTTTTCTTCTGCAATGTTGTCTGCTTCATCCTTACATTTTATCCAGATGTTGTAAATTCCCTCCATTATTGAATTAAAAATTTGCTTGTGCAAATTTGAATAAGTATCATAAAATGTAATCTCTTCTCCTGCTTCTGAAAATTTATAAGTACATTCTGCTTCTCCGTCATTTATTCCTCCAGCTGTTTCAACTTCTAATTCAATAGTCATTGGTTCAAATCCTTCACTTATCTCTCCTTCTAGAGGACTTATAGAAACTATCTCTAATTCCTCTTTTGTTCCTATTAATCTATAGACAAAACTTTCTGAATTAGAATTTCTTTCTCTTCTGGAGATTTTTCCAATAATTACATCTTCTCCAGCAGGTAGATAATTTTCCGCGAGAATTATATCTTTTCCTTTTATTATGGAATTATCTTCTATTTTAATATAATCATCAAGATCAATGGCTTCTCCCATATATAGTTTAGATGTATTTTCTAAAAATCTCCATATGTTGTTTACTTGTTTAATAGGAGCTCCTGAATATAACTCTACATCGTGACCATTTTTCAATAACCACTTTTCATTTAATGTGACTTCTGGTTTTTTAATATCCCATTCAATTATCTTCACAACATCATCGACTAGCCATGGTTGGTCTTTGCATCGAATGTAAAATTTATTTTCTCCTGTTGTAAGGTTTGTAAGTACTATTGAGCATCTCCATCCGAGATTAGTTCCTTTTAATAAATCTGTTTCGCAATCCATTGAATTTGTCAGATTTTCATAAGAAATATCTTGCCTGTCTATTCTGCACTCTGCAGGTTCATTTAAATAAATACTAATATTTTTTTCAGTAACACCATAAGCAATAGAAGAACCGCTTTTTGGAATTGCATAACTCATGTTAGTAGCAGTCAAATCAGGCCCTGTATTAATACAAAAATTTATTAAAAATTCTTTTAGATTAGTATTTCCATAATAATCTCGACATCTCACATAAATATTCATATTAGAATATTTTTCTTTTACATTTCCTTCAATATCATAAGTGTGCAGACTATCAACACTTGGAAACTTCAAATCAAATGTATGATTTTTTGTAAATCTTCCTTTTTCAACAGTGTCTTCATTCATATCATCATAATTAGTTGTATGCCCATAACTATAAACACACTGTGCATATTCATCTGTCTTTAATGAAAAAACAATAGGTGTAAATTCAGTAACACATTCTTTGCCCTCTTCTTTGATTTTTGTACTACTATCAGTTGTATCATAAAATTCAAATCCATCTACAATCTCCCCTATTGAAATAGTAGGATATTTTCCATCATTTGGAATTGCTTTGCAAATAGGAGACTCAGTATTATTATTTAATAATTTGCATGCTTGTCCAAGAGATTCACATTTATATTCAGAACACGGCTTTAACGGGTCTCCATTGCATTTTTCACAATTATCTCCTCCCAACGGAGCCTGCCACGGATTACAGTGAAATTCAACCATAACAATGTTTGTATTACCTATTCCAAAGATTTTGAAAATAGCTACTATCACTATGACAACTATTATTGCATAAAATCCTCCCATTATAGAAGCGGACATCATAGATCCTAGTTCTAGACTTGCAACTGCTCCTGCAATTGTTGAAGTCAATGTCGCCCCATATAATGCTCCAACTGCTCCTGCAACTGCTCCTGCAATTGTTAATGCAAGAGCAGCATCACCTGTATAACCAAATAATTGAGCTGCAAGAGAACCAATCATCATTCCCATTCCAATTCCTGATGCTGCAGAACCTATTGTTCCCATCGTGCCAGATACGGCTGCAGGTATTGTAGAAACTACCCTTGTGCTCATTATGCCTGTAAACTCACTTACATAGCTAATAGTCTCTGTAAATAAATAAGGAGCCACAAATGCATCAAATACCCAAAGAGCCATCCCAATTCCGCTGTTGATTGTTGATAAGTAACTAACTGCTTTTTGCAATGCCTCCTCTTCATCGTCAGAAGGAATT
>CAZWYG010000046.1:0-4870 GCA_964638105.1 Candidatus Woesearchaeota archaeon | reverse complement strand
AACTTCACTCCTTTAATTTTCCACTTTCCATTTTCTTGGGCTTTTTTTCCATCTAAAATTATTTTTGCGTTTTTCATGTCTTTGACAATGTCCCAATGAATTGCAGAGTCGTTTCCTCCTCCGTTTTCCTTGTATGCACTTCCTAATGCGAGGTGGATTGTTCCATTTATTTTCTCGTCAAATAAAAGTTCTTTTGTGAACTTGTTGATTTTTGGATTGCAGCCGATTCCGAATTCTCCAACATAAGAAGCATTTTCATCAGTGTTTAACATTTCTTTTAGAAAGTCTTGATTTTTTGATGCGGTTGCCTCAATTACTTTTCCATTTTCAAATTTTAAGGAAATATCTGTGACTTCTTTTCCATCTCTAATCGCAGGATAATCAAAATTTATCCAACCATTAAGACTCTCTCGCACAGGTGCCATGAATATTTCTCCTCCTGGAAGATTTTCTTCTCCAGCATCTACAATAACATTTTTGTTTTCTATTGAAAACTTTAAATCAACCCCCTCACCGATTAAGTGAACTTGTTTTGCTTTTTCAAAAATCTCTGCTATTTTTTGGAATTGTTTTTTTAGTTTTCCCCAATCCTGAATGCAAGCAGAGTAAACAAAGTTTTCATAATCTGTTAAAGACATTTCAGCTTCTTGAGCAAGTGCCATTGTTGGATAAGATGTTGTGCATCTACGAATTTCTGATTTTTCATTACAAATATATTCACTTATCGGATGAACTATTTTACCTCGTGCAGTAATTTTTTTTGGGTCGCAGTTTGTTAATTCACGTGTGTTATATTCAGAAATTATTCCAATATATTTGTCTGCTTTTTTTACTAAATCCATAAATTCATCTGGAAATCTTTCAATTTGATGTTGCTTTGCGTGCTTGTAAAAAAAGTCTGAAACATTTGGTAGATTGAATCTAACAATAGGATGTGCGTCTTGAAGAATTATCTCTTTGTATAATTCAATTAAAAGAGGAATTGATTCTTGCCCTCCAGAAATTACAACTTTCTCACCTGGCTTTACAAATACAGAATGTCTTACTAAAGTTTGTGCAAGTTTTCGTGTTCTAAGGTCGAGTGGCATTTTAAATTTCTTAAATGATATTTATTTATTAAAAAAGCATTTTCAAATATAACTCTATCTTGACTTATTACCTGAACTATCTCTGGGGTAGCTCGAGAATAAGGGCTCCAAGGAATAAAAAATCCTTTGTCTTTTGAAGGTAATGTTGCTAATAAAATACTTTTTTCGTGTCTTCCTTCCCAAGATTTTGAATCTAACTTTCTGACACTATAAACTCTTTTCAAATGAGAGAGTATCTTTCCAAAATAATGATGACGAAAATCAACTGTACTTCCATTTAATCTATTAAGAACCTTAAATAAATCAGTGAACTCTTCAGGATTAAGAGATTTCTTTCTAAAAGTATATTCTGCTTCCCTGTCTTCTAATTTAGATAATTGCTGCATTTTAAATCTACAGAATAAGGTTTCTGAGGACCACACCCCAATAAAAATTCATAAAAGGATAATTTATAAATCTATTGCTCATCAATCTGACTAATTCCGTTTTCTTTTTTGAGTTTAATCACATTCTCAACAAAGCCTTCTATTTTTTGCTCGTGACTAACAATAATTAATTGTTTTACATTTAATTCTTGAAGAACATCGCGCATCTTGTCTAGTTGCTGTTCTGAGAATCCATCTGTTGGCTCGTCAAGAATGACAATGTCTTTTGTTTTTATCTTGCTCATTAAAGAATTTATAACTTGATTTAGTGCGAGGCGATAAGCAAGTGCGATTGCAGTTCTCTCTCCTCCTGAAAGATAAGAATAATCAATTTCATAATCCTGTTGTTCAATAATTGGTGTGAAATCCTCGTCGAGTTTTACATTGAATTGTTCTGAGACAAGCATATTAAACCATTCTGCAAAAATATTTGAGAATTCTGAGCGAAGTTTTATCATTACATTTTTTTCAACATTTGAAATAATAGGTACAAATTTTTGAGTAATCCAGTTTTCCAAATTACCGAGGTGAAGAAATTTTTCTTTTATTTTCTCTGTTTCAGAAATACGATTTTTCAAATCTTCTATTGAAGACAAAAAGAATTCAATTTCTTTTTTTATCTCAGCTAGACGAATTTCAACTTTTTTCTCTTCATCTAGAGCAAATTCAAGTTCTTTGTTTTTTAATTCAAATATCTTATCAAATTTTTCCAAATCAAATAGAGAATCTTTTAGAGTTGCTAATTGTGAAGACAAAAGTTCTATATCTTTTTGATATAATGAAATTGTTTTATTAATTTCCTCAATTCTAGATTCTTTTTCTTTTATTTCAGATAGACGGAGTTTAATTACATTTAATTCCTGAAATATTTTTTCTTTTTCAGAAATTTGTGAATCAAGATTATAAGTTTTTTCACGAAGAGTTTTTCTCGCTGTTTCAATTTCCTGTATTTTTTTGTCTTTTTCAAAGTTTTCAGAATGAATCTTGTTTAGAACATTTGCACGATAAATAGCATCAACATTTTGATGACATGTTGGGCACACTTCAAGATTAGACATCTTTTTCTCTAAAATTTTGTTATCTTTTATTTTCAAATTCAAAGAAGATATTTCTGAAGATAAAGAAATTGATTTTTCATTTATTTTTTCTTTTTCTAATTTTATTTTTTTTATTTCATTCTCTAAATTAATTAATTGAAATTCATCAAAAGAAATTTTTCTTAGCTTTTCTAATTCAAGAGATAGTGAAGAAATTAAATTATTGTTTGAAATTATTGCTTCTTTTTTATTAAGAATCATCATTTTTGTCCTGTCGATTTCGCGATTAATTTTTATTTTCTCTTCGATTTTTTTTACAATTTCATCTTTTTCTTTTTGAATAAAAAATCTTTTTTGTTTCTTTTTTTCAAAATCCTCCTCCACATTTAGAAGTTCACTTCTTATTTCTGTAAGTTTTCTTTCTCGTGATAAAAGATTTTCTTTATCTTCTTCGAGGTTTGAAATTCTTCCTTCATTCAATCGCTTTTCTTCACGAATTTTTGATAAAACTACTGAAATATTTTCAAGGACTTTTTTGTATTTGTCAACTCCAAATACATGACGGAGAGTATTAAGACGCGTCTGAGAATCCTGCAAAATTATTTGTTTCATTTCTTCTTGTGGAATATAAACAGTAAATTTATAGAGAAGGTTTTGTTTTTTTGCAAATTCTTTTGGATAATCAAGAAGCTCTAGAATTATATCTTTTAATTCTGAAACAGATATTTCTCTTTTTTCATTGTCTATGATTATTGAACAGAAGTCTTGGCTAATTGTCTTTCCTCTTTTTAATTTTCTCTCGATTATAATTTCTTTTCCACCAAGTTCAAGTTCAAGGCGGACTCCTCCAGAATCTTTACTGTTTTTTAGAAGCGAATTCCCTCGCTGTCCTGGTTGCAAACCAAAAAATGCAAATTCAATTCCAAGAAGAATTGATGTTTTACCTGATCCAATATCTCCTGATAAAAGAGTTGAACCTTCTGGAAAAATCATTTCCTGATTATCATAACTTCTAATATTATTAAGAGAAATTTTTTTCAGTTTCATTTTGAATCCTAAATTTTAATTTCATAGATTTTGAGAGGGATTACTTATATAAATTTGATTGTAATGGTTTATCTATTATTTGCTATTTTCCAGAATTTTTTAAAAATTCAAAATCCTTCGAGCTTCATCGAGAACTCGGTTATTGAAAACCTCTGTTTTTTCGTCTTCATTTTTTTCAATTGCTAAAGAATTTAATAAAGTTGGAATTAAAGAGTTCAAAGCTGCAGGGTTTTCTTCTGAGTATTTTTTTATTGTTTCCTCTTCGATGTTTTCAGAGTCGCTAATATCTATATCATTTTCAATATCTTTTGTTTTTAAGTCATGTGTGTTTTTCAAAACAAAGTAGGCGCCCTTGTTTAATGCAAATTCTTCTATTTTTTTGAAGTTGATGTCAGAGTGTTTGCTGTTTTCTAATTGACCACTGATTCTCAAAAGCACTACTTTGTCCTCAATGTTTGAGATTTCAAGTTCAGAGATTATCTTGTCTGTTGCTGTTACTGCATTTTTTATTTTGAATGTTAAAGGAACCACATCTTTTACTTTTATTTCTACTTTTTGAAGTGAATCAAGTGATTTTGTATCCACAATGTAGAAACTTCCGTTTTGCAAATCTTCTAGTTCCTGGAAATTGTTTGGAAATATCGGACCAGGATAAACAAAATTTTGATATTGAAAATCTATGTGCAAATGCCCAAGTGCATAGTAATCTGCTTTTGGAATTAAATCTGTTTCAAGTGCGTCGATAGGAAGTGTTCCTTTTGCCTTGTCAATTGTTGTGTGGAGCATAAAAATTCTAAACATTCCTGGTGATTCGTTAATTTTTATTTTTCTCAAATCATTTATCTCCAACCCTGATTTTTTTCCAGGATAACCATAAATTGCAGTTCCCTTGTAAAGTGTTGGATTCAATGTGATTAATTCTTCGTCTACTTCACAATCAAAAACATTTTTACAAAAACCTGCTTTTTCTAGTACATCTAAAAAGGTTTTTCCTGAAACAGAGTAATCATGTGAGCCAGCAATGATAAAACAAGGTATTTGCGCTTCTTTGAGTTTTTTGAAAACTCCAAAAGTTTCTTTTAAAATTTCAATTGAAGGATATGCTGAGTCGAATAAGTCTCCAGCTATTAAAATAAAATCTAATTTTTTTTCAATGCAAATATCAATTGCTTTTTGAAAAGATTGGAAATTTAACTCCTGCATTGGCTGTTGCTTCCATCCTCCAAGATGGACATCAGAAATGTGTGCAAATCTCACCATAAAATTTTGAGAA
>CAZWYG010000045.1:0-4921 GCA_964638105.1 Candidatus Woesearchaeota archaeon | reverse complement strand
TGAGTTTTGAATATATGAAAGAAAAAGGAATTACTTTCAAAGATGTTATTGATGCTTATGAAAATGATAATTACAAAGAACTTGCGAAAAAAGCTCCATTGCATGAAGTTGTTTTGAGTATGAGTGTTAAGCATCATCCAAATCCGGTTGATGCACAGAAATATAGAATTCCTAAAATCTGGCATGGTGATGTTGATTCTGAATTAGGAAAATCTTTAATTAATTGTGATGCAAAAGGAGAAGTTGTTTTTGTTCCTATAAAGATTGTCGTTGACAAGCATGCAGGTGAAGTTGCTTGTGGTAGATTATTTTCAGGTAGAATTAAACAAGGAGAAGAAGTTTACATGAATTTGGCAAAAAGAAAAGTTCGTGTTCAGCAGGTTTCTATTTACAAAGGTGCGCAAAGAATGATTGTTGAAGATGCGAAAGCAGGTAATATCGTCGGTGTTGTTGGTTTACGTGATGTTTTTGCAGGTGAGACAGTTAGCCGTGAAGAGATTGAACCCTTTGAAGCAATTAAACATTTGTTTGATCCTGTTGTTACAAAATCTATTGAAGCAACAAAAGCTGCTGATTTACCTAAATTAGTTGAAATTCTAAAGCAAGTTGCTAAAGAAGATCCTTCGATAAAAGTTGAAATTAATGAACAGACTGGTGAGAGTCTGATTTCTGGAATGGGAGAGTTACATTTGGAAATTATTGAAAATAGAATTAAGACAGAAAAAGGTTTGGCTGTTAAAACTTCGCCTCCAATTATTGTTTATAGAGAAACTGCAGGTAAAGAAGGTAAAGTCAAGGAAGGTAGAAGCCCTAACAAACATAATAGTTTTTTCATTAAAGTTGCTCCACTTGAAGACGATGTTTATGAAGCGATTCGTAGTGGTGATTTACCTGAAAGTCGATTAAAGAAAAAGAATCAAGAAGTTGCAGAAGTTCTTACTAATCTTGGTTGGGATGGAGATGATATTAGAAATGTGAGAGATATTTACAAAGGTAATATGTTCTTGGATGAGACTCGTGGTGAAGTTCATATTGGTGAAGTTATTGAAATGGTGATGGATGCATTTGAAATGGTTATGGACCAAGGGCCGTTGGCTCGTGAGCCATGCATGAAAATGAAAGTTTCACTTATTGATATTAAGCTTCACGAGGATGCGATTCATCGTGGACCTGCTCAGGTTTATCCTGCTGTTCGTGATGGTATTAAAGGTTCAATGAAAGATGCTGAGGCTTCGCTGTTGGAGCCATTACAGGTTCATGTTATTGAATGTCCAGATAATTATATGGGAACAATTACAAAACTTGTTGGAGGAAAGAGAGGCCAGACACTTGACATAGAACAAGAAGGAAGTGTGATGAAAATCAAAGCAAAAATGCCTGTTGCTGAAATGCTTGGATGGAGCAATGATTTGAGAAGTGCAACAGAAGGACGCGGAAGTTCATCATTATTAGAACAAGAGTTTGACAGAATTCCTGCTGGAATGAAAGATGATGTTATTAAGAAGATTCGAGAAAGAAAAGGTCTATCGGAAAACCAATAGACCATTCGAAGGCCCAAGCGTGGTCGTCCGAAAGGATTGAGTGAGAATCAGTAATATTCGCGAGGGATAGGCGAGCAATTACGCGAGATATTATTCTGAAGGTAAATTTGAAAAATCCAAGCGTGGTTGGGAGTTAAGGGATTGCGTGATAATCAGTAAGTGAGGAAGTGAATTAGTTATTAATATAAGTTTCCCATAACAATAATATTTAAATAGTATAATTAATCATATTATTATATGAAAGACAGTATCGATATTGAAAAATTGCGGAAAAGAAGTAAAAAAACAGCTATTAGTATAACTGTTGATTCTGAGAATTTAGATTATCTAAAAAAAGCTATGGAGAAAAAAGGTTTCAAAAATGTTCCTGTTTCATCAATATTTGATGCTCTCTTGAAAGATTTTGTAACATTTTTGAAAGAAAAGAAAAAAGGACAAGAGACAAAATTACAAGATGAAAAAGCAGAAGAAATTTCAGAAGATGATAGAAAAAAGAAAGAGGGAGAAAATGACAAATAAAAAAGTTATAATCATTGAAACTGAAACATATAAAGATAGCCTGATAAAGTTAAAAGACTCTGAAGTGATTCGCAGGGTAGAAAAGAAAATTAAAAAGCTAATCAGCAATCCAAATATTGCTCGACCTATGTCAAAACAGCATTTTGGTGTTTGTGAGATTCCAATTACAGGGAGATATAGGGTTTATTGTCTGAGACGTGAAAGAGCAATTATTCTTTTTGTTCTTGGTCCTGCAATTCATCATAAAAAAAACTACCAAAAAAGTGGAGAATATAAAAAATTATTCAACCAGATGAAAGAAATCTCTGAAAAATGTGATGATAAATTTATTGATAATATAGAAAAATCAATTAGTTAATATTGTGTATCTTCCTTCTTCAAAATCTTTTAAGGCACTAATTAAACCTTTTACAACTTTTTGATTTGATAGCATTTCAATTACTTGTTCTTGTTCTTTAATTTTCTGTTTCAATTTTTGTTCGTTGCAGTTTTTTGTAATCATTTTAAAATTAATACATCATTTAATTTTAGATAACAATTTAGTTGTATAAGAAGTATTTAAGTTTTTGGATTGGAGATTAATTTTAGGAGATAGATACAAAAATAAAAAACAGCCACTCTTTTTTTTCATAATAAATTATAGTTACTATTCTTTAAATAGTTTACTAGTAGTAAACTAAATCAACAAACTTCCCAACATCAAAACTGCAAAAACAATTACAAACCAACCAAAGTTAATTCTTTTTGAAAGTTTCATTAATATAGAAATTGTTGCAAGTCCAAAGACAAATGATGCAAGAAGTCCTACTAGAGATGCAGAAATTACGACTTGTGTAAAGTCAGAAAGATTTAGAATTATATTTCCAGCAAGAACAATTGGTAAAGACATTAAGAAAGATAATCTAAGTGCTGTTGTGTCGTCGAATTTTTTTAGAAGCAAAGTCGACACAGTGATTCCTGAACGAGAAATTCCTGGAAGGGAAGCGATTCCTTGAGCAAACCCTAACCAAATTCCGTCGTTGTTTTCTAAATTGTTTTCTTTTTTCAAACCACGGGATTTTATTTTGATTTGTAAGTAACCAGTGAATAAAAGAAAAATTGCAATAAAGAAAGTTATTGCCTTTCCTGTTATTTCAAGTTTGTCTTCAAAAGATTCTAAAAAAAGTAAAAATAAAATTCCAATTATTCCTGAAATTATCGTGGCTATTATCAAAAAGTTTAGAACTTTTTTTGTTTCTATATTAGATTTTTTATAATTAAATAATGATTTTGTTAAATGCAAAATCTCTTTTTTAAAATAAATTAATGCTGCAAAAAAAGTTCCAAGATGTAAAAACAATGCTATATGAACGAGTTCTCCAACGTCGGTAATTCCAAGAAAGTTTGTATTAACTAATGTAACCATTCCACTTGAACTTACAGGAAGCCATTCTGTAATTCCCTGAATTGCTCCGAGGATAAATTGAATTAGGATTTCGTTCATGTTACGATAAGAATAATTAAAGTTAAAAAGATTACTTAACATCAAAGTAAAGTTTTTATATTATTGTTATATCCTTATTTATGGAACTTTCTTCCAAGATAAAGACAGTGCACAGGAGACCTAATGATCTTCTTTTTATTATTTTATCGCTTGTTGTATTCATTCTATTTGCAATATTTGCAGGAACAGTAGAGGTTACTCAGATTGAAAAGGATATTTTCAATTTAATAAATGGCGTGGGTTTTAATGTTGGTCTTGTGCTGACAATTATCATGATTATAGGAACGATTTATGGGGTTTTGATTATTTCTTTTGGTGCTTATTTTTTTAGGAAAAAAAGATTGTCATTTGATTTACTTTTAACAGGTGCTATTACATGGGGTTTTGCGCATCTTATGAAAATTATTGTTGCAAGAGAGAGACCTTTTAATTTGCTTGAACCGATTTTAAGAGAGACTACTTCTGTGGGTTTTGCTTTTCCTTCTGGGCATACTGCTGTTGTAACTGCGATGGCGATTATTCTGACACCATATCTAAAAAAGAACTATCGAAAATATGTCTGGCTTTTTGTTCTTTTAATTGCAGTTGGAAGAATTTACTTAGGAGTTCATTTTCCTGTTGATGTTATTGGAGGATATTTTTTAGGTTTGTTCGTGGGCTTGTCAGTTAGATTGATAAGAGGAACTAAAGGCTACAAGCCATCTTATGAGTTGATTAAAAAAGCTCTTGAAGAGGAGGGAATTGTTGTGTCTTCGATAAAACTTTTGAATAGTGATGCGAGGTATTCTCTTCCGTTTATTGCCAAGACAAAAGATAAAGAGTATTTTGTAAAAGTTTCTGGTCCTGAGCAGCACACAAAAGATTTTCTTTTGAAGACTTTTAGAATGTTGTTTTATTCTACTTCTCACAGGGATTATCCATTTTTAACAAATCGACAAAAGATTGAGCATGAGTCTTATTTGAATATTCTTGCACAAAAAAACGGGATTAATGTTCCAAAATTTTTAGCAGCTACTGAAATGGAAGACGGAGGAATTGCAATCATACAAGAAAAGATTTCTGGAGTAAGTTTGGATGAGGTTGGAAAGGGAGAGATTACTGATGATGTTTTAAGAAAAATCTGGGAGCAGATAAAACTTTTACATAAGGCAAAAATTGCTCATAGAGATTTGGGTCTTTCGAATTTTATTTTAGATGAGAATAAAAAAATATGGGTTATTGATTTTGGTCTTGCACAGACTCCTGCAAGTGATTACTTGAAGAGTGTTGACATTGTAGAGACTCTTGTTGCAACAGCGAATGTTGTTGGAGCAGACAGAGCAGTAAAGTCTGCACTTGCAGTTATTAATAAAGACAAACTTGTTAAGGCAGTTCCTCT
>CAZWYG010000044.1:0-5054 GCA_964638105.1 Candidatus Woesearchaeota archaeon | reverse complement strand
AGAAGAATTGGTTCCATTTGTAATAATTTTCGTCGTGACTTTTTAACATTCTTGACCAGTCATAGCTTAAGCCTAAATCTTTTTGTTGTTTAACATAATTAGTAATTGCTTGGTCTGTGCTTCCCTTTGGATGTTTTTTTGCTTTAATTGCTGCGTTTTCTGCGGGCAAGCCAAAACTATCATAACCCATTGGATATAATACATTGAATCCTTTCATTCTTTTGAATCTAGCTAGAACGTCTCCAATTGTATAATTAAATGCATGGCCCATGTGTAATCCAGAACTTGAAGGATAAGGATACATTTCAAGAACATAAAATTTTTCTTTTTTTGAATTATTTTTTGCAGTAAAAACTTTTTCTTTTTCCCAGAGCTTTTGCCATTTTTTTTCAATCTTTCTGAAGTTAATTTCCATATTTTAAAGAGGGTTGTTCATTTAAAATTGTTTTTATAGGAATATTCACACAATCTAATTTTTTAAGAAACTTTTCAAGACCGCCCTTTGCATGTAGCAAAACATTCTCTGATTGATTTTTAACAATAATATAATCTCCACGGTTACCATCTAACATTGCAATTAATTTTGAAGGAGAAATAGAATAAGGTTTAAGAGAACCATTACTTCTTCGATAAAGAACATAACCTCTATTCCAACCAATTATTTTTTTCTTCCCGTTCTTGTTTGATTTTTTCTTTTTTGCCATTTTAATTTAGAGAATTCTCTTGCAGTAAATATAAAATGCTCTCGCCTAAAAAGAGCAGTATTATAATAAATAAAAGAGAATTCCAACTAATTCAGAATCTAAATATCTAGGTGAATTAGTCTTTACCATTAATTAAATTAAAGATAGATTTTATAAATCTTATTGTGTTTTAGAGTTATGAATAAAATTCCAGTTCAAATTGTGGGAGAGATTATTTCTAGTAATTCTGCTGATGCGCATGCGCTTTACAAAAAGTCCTGCTTTGGGGAGCCTGTTGGGGAGAAAATTCAATACACTCTTTCAGAAGCAATGTTTCTTCTTGAGAAAGGGAAGATTGAGGTTTTTTCGCGAAATAAGAAATTGTCAAAAGAAGATTTGAGAAATAAGTTGCAAAGGTTGGACAAGAGATTTCAGATTAGATATCCTGTGTTTAAGGATTTGCGAGAAAAGGGTTATGTTGTGAAAACTGCTTTGAAGTTTGGAGCGGATTTTCGTGTTTATGATAAAGGCAAAAGGCCAGGCAAGGTTCATGCAAAGTGGATTGTTTTTGCTGACCATGAATCAAAGAGGACAACATGGCATGAATTTTCTGCAAAGAATAGAGTTGCACATTCTACAAAAAAGAAACTTCTTATTGCAATTGTCGATGATGAAAGTGATATAACTTATTACGAAGTTGGGTGGATTCGAGCATAAAAATATTTATAACCAATCTATTTCTTCTTTCTTTATGCAAGACCATGCTCAAACAAAAGAGAGAATTATTCGGTTTTTGAGAATTAAAGGACCTTCTATTCCAGTATACATTGCAAAGGAGATAAGCCAGAGTATTCTTTTTACTTCAGCGTTTCTTTCAGAACTTTTGGGGGATAAAAAAATCAAGACAAGCAACTTGCGTGTTGGAAGCTCGCCTGTTTATTTTATTCCAGGACAGGAATTTCAGTTGGAAAAGTATTCAGAATATGTTAAGGGAAAAGAAAAAGAGGCCTTACTTTTATTAAAAGAAAAAAAGTTTCTTGAAGATTTAACACAACAACCTGCAATTCGTGTTGCATTAAGGCAGATAAAAGATTTTGCAATTCCTTTTAAAAAAAATGATAAAATTTATTGGAGATATTTTAAAGTGAATGAAAACGATTTTGAAAATAAAGATAAAACAATAGTAGAAAAAGATATTAAAGAGATTGAAAAGAAAGAGGATGAAGAGGAAAAGGAAATTGATATTTTTGATAAGAAACCAAAAGAAGTTAAAGATAAGCCAAAAGAAGATATTAAAGAAGAAAAGCCAAGAACTGTTTCAAGAAAAAAAGCAACTAAGAAAAAGATTACTAAGAAAAAATCAAATTCAAAAGCAAGTGAGAAATTTTTTAATCGAATTAAGGATTTTTTGTCTAAGAAAGATATTGAAATTATTGAAATAGAAAGTTTTGGAAGTGATTATATTGTTTTGAAAATTAATGAAGAAAGAGAGGAGAAGATTTTGATTGCTTATAACAAGAAGAGGATGACTGAAAAAGATTTTTTTAATGCACACAAAAAGATAAAAGAAAGTAATTTGAAATATATTCTTCTTGCCGGAGGAGATTTACCTAAGAAAATAACTTCTTTTATTGATGCTGTTAAGAATCTTGAGAGGGCTGAGAAGTTTGAATAGTATTAAAGGCAGCTCAAAGCTGCCTCGAGGTAGTTGTTGAAAATCAATTCTCTAATTTTTTGATTTTATATTTCCCACTTTAATTTCGGACAAGTCCGAAGACCCAACTCGTGCCCACGCTCGGACTTTTGTAGATTCGCCTGCGGGATATTTCTCGCGTAAACACTCGCCCAGAACTCTATTTGAATATCCTATAGTTTGTAAAATCAAAAAATAATTAATTATTTTTTATTTGTCTTAGCACTTCGAATTCTTCTTCAGATATAAAACCTGAATCTGAAAATCCGCCAATTTTTGCAAAGTTGTTTTTCCATTCTTCATAATCTCCTTTTCTAAGTGCGTTCTTTAATGAATCTTCATCAACACCTTCCCTAATAAAAATTAAATCTGAATATTGTGTATTAATTTCTATAGGTTTATTTAATTCATCAAAAGTTGCTATGTTCTCATAGCTTAAAGCTTGCAGTGAATCAACAGGCAGACTTTTCAAATCTCCTGCAGATAAACCTGTTGAGCTATCAATGAGAGGTGCTGCAACTACGCCACCTGAAACAGCCAACAATGTGAACAAAAAAGCACTGATTTTCTTTTTTTTGTTTTTCATAATAAACTAATATCAATAAACTTTATAAGAGATATGGACTAAAAGTCCATTTTAAAAATAAAAAAAATAATTAATCTTGGCTTTATTGCAATTGCATTCTTCTTTGGTGGAATTGTTGCCCATCTTCAAAATTTGGGCAGTTGTTTCCTTTAAAAAATTCTCCTCTTGCTTCTCGTATCTTAGCCCTTTCTTCATGTCTTTGTACAAGTGCATCAAAATTCTCTTGTGTTATTTGCTCTTGCATTAGTGCAATTTTTTGTTGCATCAATGTTTTCCAAGAAGCATAGTCGCTATTCTCAATTGCATTTTGAATTGCTTCATGTTGCTCTTGTATTTCTGCTTTTTCTTCTTCGCTAAAAATTGGATTTCTCATTTCACCAAATCCATAAGCAGAAACATAACTAACACCTAGAATTCCAATTATTGACAAAGCAAAAATTCCCAATAAAAGTTTTCTGTTCATTTTTGTCTCCTTAATTTAATTAATCAAATTAAAATAAATTGTTTTATAAGAAGGGTGGATTTCTTGTCCATTTCATTTATAAAAATTTAAATATGTCTTTTTATTAATTTAAAATGCCACAAATGATGGGAAGAGTAATTCAGGGAGTTCCTTTTCCGCAAGGAATTTTTTTGTCAAATTTTGGAACAGAGTTAATTTATTCTTTGGTTATTATAGTTTGCAGTTTAATGATTTATTTTGGAACAAAGGAGCTTTATGAAATTAGTTCGTACAAAGGTCTTAAGTATTTTCGCCAAACTTTTTTGTTTTTCGCAATAGCATATTTTGTTAGGTTTTTTATAAAATTCGCATTGTCTTATTTTAACATAAGCAGGATTTTTGAGATTCCTAATTATGTTTTGAGTTTTGCTGTTGGAAGAGCAAGTCTTTTTTTGTTTATGTATTTTAGTTCAATGGCGATATTTTATCTTTTTTATAGTGTGATTTGGAAAAAATTAAAATCAGAAAAATTGTATCTATTTCATATTCTTGCTATTTTGATTGCATTGTTAATTGCCTTATTTGAGAATGTACTTTTTTATTTGCTGATTAATCTTGGTTTGTTTGCTTTGATTCTTGTTGCAATATTTATTTTAAATAAAAATCCAAAAAAGAAATTTAATATGCATATAATATATGCATTGCTTTGTGTGTTTTGGATTTTGAATATGCTTGAGATTTTGCTTCCTAATTTTTTGCGGGCTTCTAATTTGCTGATTTATTTTTCTTCAATAGTTATTTTCCTTTTGATGGTGTATAAAGTTTTAAGGAAATGTGGGGGAAATTGAATGGTAAAACGAGGTAGGTTGGAAATAATTCGAGATATTTTAAGAATAATTCAAAAGAATCATAATTCAATAAAGCGAACTCCGCTTTTGAGAAAGACGAATATTTCGTCAAAAAGATTCAAGGATTATTATGGAGAATTGATTGAAAAAAATTTCATAAAAGAGATAGATGTTAAAGGAGAGAAGAGAATATCAATTACAGATACAGGGATGAAATTTCTTGAAAAATATCAGACAATTGTGAATTTTATTAATGAATTCGGGTTGTAAACTTTTAAAAACCCAATTTCTCTATTTTCCTATGGGAAAAATAAAAACAAAGCTAATCAAAAGAACTTCAGAGAAGCTTTTAGAAGAAGACATTGATTTTAGTGAAGACTTTGAAGAAAACAAAAATATTTTGCATGGTGTTTCTCCAAGTAAAAAGGTTCGAAATCAGATTGCAGGATATATTACTAGGTTGAATAAACAAAAAGCAAAAAATAAAATATAATTTATTTTTTATTTAATTTATCGATTTTTTCTTCAAGAACAGATATTTTATTTTCAATATTTTTGAGTTGGTTTCTTTTTTTGTAATTACTTATTAGATTGAAAATTTGAAAACCTATCCATAATAAAATTATCACGCCTATTGCTTGCAGCCATATTCCTATTTGTCCTAGTTGGTAAATAATATCTGCAATTGTTGATACAGATTCATTGCTTACCTCTTCTACAATTGCCTGGCCCACGTCTTGGAATACCATAAATGAAAAATAGAAGAAACTTTTTAAATTGTTTTATTTTTCTAATTTTGGCT
>CAZWYG010000043.1:0-5077 GCA_964638105.1 Candidatus Woesearchaeota archaeon | reverse complement strand
ATCTTTTAATCCTAAATCAATTCTTATTGGAACACCTTTCATTTCCCAATAATTGAATTTTTCCCCTGGGCGTTTTTCTGAGTAGTCAATTTCACAAGAAGCGAACTTTTCAATTTTATTTTTCAAATCTTTTGCTTTTTCATTTAATTTTTTATCAATAGGAATTATCTCAACTTGTACTGGAGCTATTTCCCAAGGAAATTTTAAACCCTTGTCGTCGCTGTGAGTTATTATTACACTTGCGAATATTCTTGAAATTGCAGGACCATAACAAGTTATCCATGCGAATTTTTCTTTTTCATCTTTGTCTTTGAATTTTACATCAAAAGCTTTTGAGAACTCTTGAGAAATCATGTGGGTTGAAGGTTGTTGTATAACTTTTCCGTCAGGGTTTAGTGCATCTGCTGCAAAAGTTCGATATGCTCCTGGAAATTTATCCCAAGCTGGTCTCTCGAAAAAAATAAATGGAATTCCATAAATATCTCGCATAAATTCTTTTGTTGTTTTCATGTCTTCTTTAACCTGTTCAAATGCATCTTCTTTTGTTGCGTGTGCAGAATGTCTTTCAATCCAATGAAATTCCCTACTTCGTAAAAATGGACGGGTTGCTTTTGTTTCATAACGAAAAATATTTGCTCTTTGGTAAGTTTTGAAAGGCAAATCATTATGGCTTCTTATCCACAACGAGAACATCTGATAAAATGCTGTTTCACTTGTAGGGCGCAATGCAAGTTTTTCTTCAAATTCTTTTTTTCCTCCGTGCGTTACCCAAAATACCTCTGGAGTAAATCCTCCAATGTGAGAACTTTCTTTTTCAAGATTCTCTTCTGGAATTAATGTTGGAAAGAAATATGGTTTATGCCCTTTTTTTTGCAAGTTCTCTTCTAAAATTTTGTACATTTTTTCCATTGCAAGAACAGACCATGGCTGGAAAACTAGAAAACCTTTTACATTATAACGAATATCTGCTAGTTCGCATTTCTGAATAATTTGAGTAAACCACTCTGAAAAGTTCTCGTCCTTTTTTGCAGTTATTCCTTCTTCTGATTTTTTTGTCATATTGAATTAAACAAAGATTATTTATTAAATTAACTCAAATTCTAATTTTTCTTGTGAAATCTCATTCACTGTTTTTTCTAAAGAATTTGATTCAAGTGCAAAACCTAATCCCTCGCCGTTATTGAGTTTGAAATTGTTCATTCCCACGACATCTCCGTCTTTGTCAATTAATGGGCCGCCTGAATTTCCAGAGTTTAGTTCTGTTGTAGTTTGAATGTAAATGTTTAATCCGTTTGGACCTTCTCTATGAGTTGCAGATATAATTCCTTCAGAAACTGAAAATGACAATCCGTACGGGTTTCCAATTGCAATTACTTTTTCTGCTTGTATTACATCATCAGAATCTGCTAAATCAAGATAAGGATAATTCCCTTGTATTTTCAAAACTGCAACATCTATTTTTTCATTGTATCCAATTAGTGAGACAGAATGGGTTTTTCCGTCATATGTATATACGCCTGCTGCTTTTGCACCCTCGACAACATGGTAGTTTGTTGCAATGTAGCCGTCATCTGCAATTAGAAAACCTGTTCCTTGTGCAACATCTGTTTTTATTGTTACAACTGATTTTATTGCGTCTTCAACAATTCCTGAAAAGTCTGCACTAACTGAAGATTTTAATTCAGAGAACTCTGCACCTAAACTTTCAAACTCGTCGTTGATTGAAGATAATTGAGATGAGAATTGAGAGTCTAGAGTTTGAATGTCGTTTTTTGTAGAAATAAGGTTATCAGTTATTTCATTGAACTGGTTTTGGTTTTCTCTATTTAATTCATTTATCTCTGACTTCACTTGATTATAACTTAATTGTAATTGTCCGTAGAGAAGGTAGATGAATACACTATTTGCTACTAATAGGATTATTAAAAATGATGAGAAGCTTCCAATGATTATTTTGTGGTGTTTTTTCAAGGGCATTTTCTCTTTTTAATTTCAAAACCCTAAGCTATAAAAACCTTTTTCATTATACAATTTTAGAATCATTTGTTTTTTCTGGACCCATAGTTCAATGGATAGAATGACAGGTTTTCCCACGGGGATGACCCAACTTCGTTGTGCCTCGGCCTTGTTGTTTAATTTTGTTTTTTTTTAAAATTTAAAAACTCTTGTTACTGATTATCTTTATCTGGACCCATAGTTCAATGGATAGAATGACAGGTTTCGGCCCTGTTGATCGAGGTTCGAATCCTCGTGGGTTCATTTTCAATTATTTTTAATCTGTGATTCGAAATATAATTATTATGAAAATATTACCTATATTTTTAAAAAATCTTTTTTATCAGTATTTTTATGAGAAATTTATTAAAATATATTATTTTATTATCTGCATTATCTTTTGTATCTCCTGTTTTAGCTCAAGATATTGGACTTCCAAAAGGTGTTCCAGAAAAATTTGAGAATTATCGTAAATTTCCTTTTGATCAAGTTAATAAAAATTTTTCTAATTATAATACAATAACAATATTCTATGATGTGGATGGTGATTCTAAACCTGATGCTTTTGATGTTTATTGGTCAAAAGAAATGAATAAACCAGTTGAAATTTCTAAGGAAAATCTGCTTTATCGAGGTTTTGATATAAATGGTGATGGAGAATTTTCTAAAGAAGAATCATATGATGCTAAAAATAGAAAAATTTTTCCTGAAAGATATTTTCCTCAAATATCTGAAAATAATTGTGCTTGATTTTATTTAGAACAATTATAATTTGGAATTGTAAAAGTATTTGTCTCTTTATGATAGAAATTTCTCACTAATTCTTCTCTTCCTTCTTCGCTAGGAACATTTTCAAATCTTGTTGGATATTCACTTCTTAATCTTTCTAATTGTTGCTTTGCAAAAATATAAGGTTCACCTAGAACTTCTACTTCCTGAGTTCCACAATTTCCTAAAAAAGCTTCTTGAATTTTTCTATCTTGTTCTGCAAAATTATTTCCTATACCTCTTGCAAATCCAAGCCCCAATAAGAATACCAAAGGAATTCCTATTGCTTTTCCGAGAGTTCCAACTTTTCTAGAGAAATTATCTTCTTCAAATCGTTTCATCATTGCACTTTTTTCCATACTATTACATAACTCTATATTTTATAAACCTTTCTATTTGTTACTACTTTGCAGATAATACTAAAAAGAACACTAGATTTTTATATGAAGTTATTTTTTGATTATATGAGTGCCAAAGCAGGAGACAAAGTAAAAGTTATTTTTCCAGACCGAGAGTATGAAGGAATTTTTCTTGAGAGTTCGCAGCCCCAGATTATTATGTTGAAGTTGGGAACTGGTTACAATATTGGATTTAATAAAAAAGATATTTTAGAATTAGAAGTTCTTGAAAAATTCTCTGAGAAAAAAGAAAAGTTTGAATTAAAGAAAGATGATGAGAAACCAAATATTGCAATGATTATAACGGGGGGGACGATTGCTGCGAAGCTTAATCCAAAGAAAGGTGGTGTTGACTGGCTTGATACTCCTGAGAGTTTGTTTAAATTTTATCCTGAGATTTTTGAAAAGGTTAATGTCTTGAAAGTTGAGGTTCCTTTTATGAAAGCGTCAGAGGATTTGGATTTTCATGATTGGCAAAAAATTGCACGTTGCGCAAAAGAGCTTTTGAATGACTCGAATATTTCTGGAATTATTGTGACGCACGGAACTGATTTTTTGCATTACACTTCAGCAGCTTTGAGTTTTTTTCTTAGAAACTTGAGTAAACCAGTTGTCTTGACTTATTCACAGAGAAGTATTGACAGAGCTTCTTCAGATGCTAATTTGAATTTGCAGTGTTCTGCATTGGCTGCGATTTCAGATATTTCGCAAGTTATGCTTGTTGGGCATGCGTCTAGTAATGATGATTTTTGTTATGCAATGCCTGGAACAAAAGTTCGAAAATTGCACACTTCTCGACGTGATGCTTTCAAGATTGTGAATTCAAAACCAATTGCAAAAATTTATCCAGATAAAATTGAAGTTGTTTCTAAGTATAAAAAAAGAACAAACAAGAAAATTAAACTTGATACAAAGTTTGAAGAGAAAGTTGCTTTAGTTAAAATTTATCCTGGACAGTCACCGAATATTTTGGATTATTATTTGGAAAATAAATACAAGGGAATTGTTTTGGAGATGTCTGGTTTGGGGCATGCTCCGACGAAGAGGGCGAGAGAAGGTTGGACAAACAAACTAAAAGAAGTTCAAAAAGAGGGCTTGGTTGTTTGTGCTGTGTCGCAGTGTATTTATGGAAGGACTGATGCGCTTGTTTATTCAAATGGTCGAGAGATTTTAGAGACAGGTGTGATTTATCTTGAGGACATGCTTGCTGAAACTGCTTTTGTGAAATTAGGTTGGGTTTTGGGTCATGAAGAGTGGAACAAGAATAAAGAAAAAGTTAAAGAAATGATGTTAAAGAATTTTGCAGGTGAGATTAGTGAGAGGTTGGAGAGTTAAATTTCATGTCTTATTAAGTTAGTGTTTACTAAAATTCTTTTTTCTTTTTGATGTTTTTTAATAAATTCTTTTATTAGTTCATTACATCTTTCTTTTGTTGTTTCAAAATCTATTTTAGGCTGAATCTTTTCTGCTTTGGTTCTTTTCATATCAGTATATGCAAATACTTGGATGAAATTAAAATCTATTTCTTGCACTATTTTCTTTGTTTGTTGAAAATCTTCTTCTGTTTCAGTAGGGAACCCAATTAGAAAATCACTACTAATCTTTATTTCAGGAATTTCTTTTCTTAATCTTTTACATACTTTTAAATATTCTTCTTTTGTATAATCTCTTTGCATTAACTTTAGTATTCTATCTGATCCGTGTTGAATTGGGAGGTAAATAGATTTTTCTATCTTTGGAAATTTTAACACATTAAATAAATTAGGGTATTTAATAAACCATTGAGTATGGAAAGAAGATATCCTTATTTTAATATCGCCTTTGATTGATGTTATATCTTGAAAAAGATCAATTATTGTGTGATTTATGTCAATCCCCCATGCTCCTGTGTCTTCCCCAGTAAGAGCAAATTTTTT
>CAZWYG010000042.1:2192-5097 GCA_964638105.1 Candidatus Woesearchaeota archaeon | reverse complement strand
TCCTCCAAGATGGACATCAGAAATGTGTGCAAATCTCACCATAAAATTTTGAGAATAAAGAGTATATAAAATTGATTGTGGTTGGAAAGAAATAAATATTTACATTTACTAATTATTTATGATAGAATTGGTGAAGTACACTTATTTGTTGGATGCAGAAAAAATTAAAGAAGAACTTGATAAATTGTGGAAAAGATACAAGAAAATTATAGAAACCTCGGATTCAAATTGGAAAGAACTTAATGAGGCGCGTGCGATTTTATATTTAACAGGAGATGTTTATTGTGAGAAAATTGCAGTTGAAGCAATTCAGCGTCGGCTTCGTTTGTTGAAACAGCCCATTACCCTTCAAGAATTTTTTAATTTGGTTGATTCTAATTCTGAAAAGTTAAATGAATTAAGACAAGATGAATTATTCAGAAAACTCGAGGAATTTTATAAGATAATTAAAGAATATAAAAATAAATATGAAAAAGGGAAATTTTATCTTGATGAAGAAAGGTTTATTGAATTATATAATAAATTAAATCCAGACAAAGATTTAAAATTAGGATATAAGGGGAAATTTGACGAGAAAAGTCTGGGTTTTATGGAGTAATTTCCCAGACACACAATTCTTCCATGAAAAGTTTCTCGCAACCTAATTGTTTTTTATTATAATTTAACCAATTAATATTTTTGGTTAGAGAACTTGTTATGAGAAATATTTTTCCTTCTGGAACGAGATAATCTTTTGCTTGTTCTAAAAATTTGTTGATTATTTCACAGCCGTCTTTTCCGCCTGTTGTTGCGGTTTGTGATTCGCAGGGTTCACGTGCGTCTTTTGGAAGATAAGGAGGATTGAAGATTATTAGACTAAATTTATCTTTTATGTTTTCAAATAAATTTGATTGAATACAATGAAATCCTAGCAAATTGCAATGGGCAACGGATTTTTCATCAATGTCAACAGAGAAGATGTTTTCTTTTTTTAGTCCTAGTTTGAAAAGAGTTTCAAGATGAATTCCAGAACCTGAGCCGATTTCTAAAACTTTTATTTCTGGATTTTTTTCCAGCATTGGAGGAATTTCTTTTTTTAGAATGTCTTGCATTAAATAAGAATCTTCTGCAGGTTGATAAATCATAAAGGTATGAAAAAGAATAGGGTTAAATAATTTTGGAATTATGAGAAATAATAAATATATTAAATAGAAAATATTGAAGAAATATCTTTGACTACTTTATCTGCACTCTCTTCTACTTGGTCAGCAAAATCATTAAGTAAAAGATCTCCAATATTGTAAATTGTTTTGATTATCCTTTCCATATATTCTGTTCCTTGAATATAAATATCTATTACACTTTTCATATTATTTCTAGAACTTCAAACTATATAAATGTTTTCATTTGTTACTTTTATGAAGTGAGAACAATTACAACTTCAAACTCTGTCCGTCGTGAACAAGATGACAGTTTTTTCCTGCAACATAGCCCATTTCTTTTGCTAATTCTAACATAGGAGTTAATTGTGCTGTTGTTCCATGTGAAGGTATTATGTTTTCTGGTTGCACAATTGAAACTACATCACGCAAATCTTCTCTTCCACCGTGTCCTGAGACATGAACATCGTCGAATATTCTAACACCTATTCTTTTCAGGCGTTTATCCATGTTTTCTTTGTTTGCAATATTTACTGGGACTGGAATTGTTTTTGAAGAGAAAACAACATTGTCTCCTTGCTTAAATTCAAAGGGAAGTTTTCCTCTTGATAATCTATCTAAAATACTTCCTGGCTCACCTTGATGTCCTGTGCATACAACGAGAGAGCCTGCAGGATTTGTTGAGACTTTTTTTAGAATTGATTCAACTTGACGTTTGTAACTTCCGATTTGAATGTCTTTTTTGAATGGACAAACACCTGCTTCCTCTGCAGATGAAATGTATTTGCTCATGCTTCTTCCAATTACATAAACTTTTCTGTTTAGTTTTTTAGAGAAGTCGACAATTGATTTTATTCTTGCAATGTGTGAAGAAAAAGTTGAAACAAAGACTGCGTTTTTTTCGTTTTTGATTGTGAGCAAAACTTCTTCAACTAATGCTCTTGCGACTTTTTCACTTGGTGTTTTTTTGTTCTCACCAGAGTAAAGCGAGTCAACAATCATTACTTTTACACCTTGCTTTGCAATTCTTTTTAGTGCAGTGTAGTTCGGAGGTAATCCTAAGACAGGTGTGTTGTCCATTTTGAAATCATTTGCATAAAGAATTATTCCCTCTGGAGTGTGCAGTGCTATCATTGAAGTTTGAAGTGTTGAGTGAGTTGCATTTATGAATTCTGCTTTGTAGTTTCTTTTTTTTCCTTTTATTATGAAAGTTGAGTTTGGGTTTACAGTAACTACCTTATTTGGGATTTTTATTTTTGAGTCTTCCATTATTTTTTTCAGGACTGCTATTGTGAATGGCGTTCCGACAACAGGTGCATTGTATCTATAACTTGTGTAAGGAATTGCACCTATGTGATCAAGGTGTGCGTGCCCTAAAAGAATTGCTCTTACTTTGTTTCTTAATCCAAGTTTTTGAACAAGAATATCGTCTGGAAGTGCTCCGTTGTTTCGTAATTTTTTTTCAGTGTAAGCTTGTTGTGGGCCTTCGTCTTCTTGCATCTCAACAATCGCTGGCATGTAAAATCCAGAATCAAATATAATAGCATCGTCAGCAAGCTCGACTACAGTCATATTCTTACCAACTTCATTGTATCCGCCAATTGTATGTATCTTCAATTTCTAATCCAACTCTTTTATTAGAAAAATTTATTATAGTTTAAATATGTTTTTAGAAAGATTTTTATTAAATCATTTCTTAATTTTTTATGAAATCTTTGAAGCCGTCAATGCGCGAAAATAAGAGATATTTACTTATTCGTGCTAAG
>CAZWYG010000042.1:0-2182 GCA_964638105.1 Candidatus Woesearchaeota archaeon | reverse complement strand
ATATGTTTTTAGAAAGATTTTTATTAAAAAGAATCTAAAGCGAATGCAACTAAACAAAAAGGTTCTTCTTCCTTAGAACATAATTTACAAGATGAATGTAATAGTTTTGCAATAGAAACATCTTGAGAAAAATTTGATTTGACTTCTTTTTCTAAATCCTCTTGAACACGTCCAATAAAATAATTATCTCCTCCTCTTTCATAGCAACTAAGACAATTTTGTTTTATAATTCCTCTATTTGTTTTGAGAAAAAAATTACTTGGGGGTAAATCTCTTTCATAAATTTCTCCCATAATTTGTTGAAATAAAGGATAATTTTCTGGCAACATAAAAAAAGTTATTTTATTACATTAAAAACATTTATATTATTAAAAACTATATATTCTATATGAAATCACTTAAACCCTCAATGAGAGAGAACAAAAGATATTTGCTTATTCGTGCTAAGAACCCTAGAAAGAATGTTGAAAAGGCGATTCTCGATTTTATTGGTATTTTGGGGTTGTCAAAGTGTGGGCTTAGTTTTGTTACGTGCGATAAAGATTCTACAATTATTTGCGTGAATCGCGAGAGTGTTGACAAAGTTCGTGCATCGATTTGTGTGTTTCCTGAAAAAATGGAAGTTATGAAAGTTAGCGGTACTTTGAAGGGATTGGATAGGTAGCCCGAAAATCTTTTAAAGTTTGAATTCTGAAAAATTTTGAACAGAGAAGAAAAAGTTATATATTATTATATTCTCTTAATAAGATAAAATGGATATGAATGCAGATATTTCACACCAAGCAATGGGTTACGACAGGACAGCTACGATGTTTTCACCAGAAGGTCATTTGCTACAGGTTGAATATGCAGAAAAAGCAGTCCGTTTGGGTACGTCTTCTGTTGGAATGGCTTGTTCTGATGGAGTTTTTATTATTGCAGATAAAAGAATTCGTGATAAGCTAATTGTAAAGGAATCTGCAACAAGAATTTCTGAAATTGATTCACATATTATTGCGAGTGTTGCAGGTATTGTTGCTGATGCGCGGATTTTGATTGAAAGAGCTCAAGTGATTGCGCAACAGAGCCGTGTGACTTATGATTCAGAGATTGAACCAGAATTAGTAATCAAAGACATTTCAAATATGAAACAACAGTTTTCACAATATGGTGGTGCAAGGCCTTTCGGAGTCTCATTAATGATTGCGGGAATCTCAAATAAAAAACCAATTCTTTACACAAGTGATGTTACTGGAAATTACCAGTCTTATCATGCAAATGCAATTGGTGAAAATGACGAAAGAATTAAAGAAAAGTTGCGAGTGGAATACAAAAAAATTTTAACAATTAAGCAAGGAGTTAAAATTGTGCTTGATATTTTAAGGAATATTAAAGAAAAAGATTTTGATTTAAATAGTTTAGAATTAGTTTATATTGAAACAAGATATATGAAAATTAAAAAACTCGATGGAGAGGAAATTAATAAGTTATAATGGAATTGACAACAAAACTTCCAAAGAAATACCCTTTATCAAAGACTATGCTAGCAATTGGGCTAACAGTATCTTTAGGGGTTGCAACAATTGTGGGATATACAGTAGGTGAAACAGCAAGTGAACTTGGCTGCAACCCTTCACAAAGAGAGGCAATTATAGAAAAAGGATTATCTAATAAACCTCTATGGGTAAAGGCTCTTGGGAATACAACTTATGTAGGAAGGGATCTTTACGATTTGATTAATTAAAATGACAACCACAATAGAAGGCAATGTTGAAGCTTATGAAAACAGAAGTTCTAGAGGTAGTAATTTTGTTTATCCTGCAATGATTATTATTGCTGGAACATTAGGATTATTCTTTTATGATGCTTGTTCGAATACAAATAAATTAGAAGAAAAAAGAGTTGCTCCTGTTTACTCTCATGCTGAACCAACAAATATGATAGAAAAAATGGCGCATAGGATGGCGAGATGGTAAACACAAAAGTAAATCAGAGATTTTCATTAGCATTCATTTGCATTCGGAGGTTCAAATGAATACTATTGCACGAATAAAAAAAGCAGGAAAGCATTTCGAAATAATTGTTGATTTAGATGAAGCATTGAAATTCAAAAAAGGAGAGAGTAATTTTATTGAAGCTGAGGGGGATAGGGTTTTTACTGATTCGAAAAAAGGAGAGGTTCCAAGCCAGGATGATTTGAAAG
>CAZWYG010000041.1:0-5247 GCA_964638105.1 Candidatus Woesearchaeota archaeon | reverse complement strand
TCCTATATAATTAACTGCTGTTTCCAAAGCATCTTCATCATCATCTGCAATAATTCCCATTTTTTCCAGTGTTTTAGAAATGTCCTCTGGTTTTGCAAATTGTCCTTTAACAGGTTCTGAATATTTTAGATAATCTGTCCAGGGAATATATGGAGAATTGAAAATTCTTGCATTATTTGTTCCATCTCCAATATAATTAACATAATTTCCACAATCACCTAATGAGACGCATAAATCATTCATTTGCTGTCCAAATTTTCCTGTTTCACATTCACAGTTTTGTTTACAATCCCATCCAAACAAACCCTTGACATAAAGCACTGGGCACTTCACAGTTGCCATTGAGCAAATATCTTGTGTATCAGAATATTCATCACCATTCAAATCAGCTCCTTTTGGATATTTTCCAACACAAACATCAAACTGAAAATCACCACTAATTCTTATTTGTTTGAGAGTGCAATATTCATTGTTTTGGCACAATTCATTTCTATTGCTTTTAGAATTATAAACAATACATTTTGAAGCCTCATTTGGCACACAATTTGCTGAACTAAAATCTCCTAAATTTCCTTCAACATTTGATTGAACACAAATCCCTCCTCGATAATCCTTACAACCCTCAATCATTATCTCTCCATCAATACACATCCTTTTCCAGTGCCGTGAACCAACAACATCTTTTCCATCCCCAATAAATCCATCATAAACACACCAGCTCTCGCCATTTTGTCTTGCTTTTCCATTTTCATCAACACAATTTAAATCTCGACAAACATAATCTCCATCTTTTACACTTGTTTCTCCGCTTTCTGTTTCAGAGCAAATACTTCCTAGATTTCTATAGCAGTTTCCACAATTCTCAGAATTTATATTTGCTTTTCCTGCTCCGCAACTTTCTGATTTTCCTAAAACTTTTCCATTATTCCACGATGCATCTTTGTCAGAAGAATAAATATTTTCTTTATTTGAACAATTATCAAACCAATAGATTTCATCTTCGCTTTCAACACAACCTATGGATGTTTGTCTTTCACATATTGTGTTTAAATCTGGATTTGAACACAAATATCCTTCTGAAAAAGTTCCTTCTTCTTTAAGGCATTCACTTTCTTTTTCAAATCTGCAATTTCCATTTTCATATACACAAGCCCCATCTAATTGATTTTCTGCGAGCTCAAGACATTCATATTCTTTTGTAAGTTCACTTCTGAAATCTTTATCAAAACCATGAGTAGAGGACAACTTTTCGCATTGTGTTTCTGTAACGAATTTCACATTACTTCCTAAAACACAGCATCCTTTTTGACATTCAACAATATTACAACTTGCATCGTTATCCCATGTTCCTCCATCATTCTCGCATTTTCCTTTTGGAGAATTTGTCGAACAAACTCCTTCTTCCTCATCAACACAGCAACCATATTTACATTTTGAATAAGATTCACATTTTGTAGGAGCAATACTTGTCTTGCAATTTTCACCTTCTTCTGTTACAATAACATCTTGACAAGTTGCGCCTCCAGGAGTTTCCTCACAACAACCCATTATAGTTTCTTCTGCAGAAACAACAGGAATCAAGTCTAGTTGATGAATATTATAACTAATAGAAATTGTTAAAAGAGCCAATAGAAAAATCTGAAAAACACAAATAATTCTTAAATTACTCTTTCTCATTTGCACTCCTATTTTTTAATTTCTCAACAACTTTTTCATCACATCGAACTTTTCCAATCACGTGTCTTCCCCTTCCAAAACCTTCTTTTTCATGAAAATCACTTCCTGCAGTCAAAACTAAATCATATTTTTTTGCAAGCTTTTTAATTTTTCTAACAATCTTAGGTTTTCTAAAATCATTCTTGTCTCCATTATCTAATTCAATTCCATCAAGACCAACTCTAACATATTTCTTGATATTTTTTTCTTCAAGGCATTTTACACCAAGCCATGGATGAGCAAGAACAGCAACTCCTCCTGCTTTTTTTATTCTTTTAATTGTACTAACAATAGAAATTCTTTTCTTTTTTGGCTTAAACTTTTTTAACTTTTTATAAAGATTTTGATGCTCTTTTTTATTAGGGTTTAAAAAATCAAGAACATATTTTGTATTAATATTACCTTTTGCTTTTGGATATTTTTTCACAATATCTTCAAAATCAATTTCATAACCAGCTTTTTTTAATTTCTCACACCATTTTTTTGTTGCGTCTTCATTTTTCTTTGCACTTTTTTCAAGTTGCTTTACAAATTTTTTATTTTTATAATCAATAAAATATCCAAGAACTTCTGTCCAATTAGCCCTAACCTCTACTCCTGGAATTACATTAATTCCAATCTTTTTTCCCTCGAGAATTGCTTCTCTAATTCCTTTAATAGAGTCATGGTCTGTCAATGCAAGATTTTTTATTTTTTCTTTTTTTGCAAGTCGCACAACTTCTTTTGGAGAAAGTTTTCCGTCTGAATAATAACTATGCGTGTGTAAATCTGTGTTTTTCATTTTAAAGTCCTGGAGGAATAACACACCCCCTTACAGCAAATCTAAATTCTTCACCACTTTTTCTTAACTCAATTCTATAAATAGTTTCCAAATCTCCTGTATTAAATCTTTGAACCTTAAATTCTGGATTAAGAATCATAAAACCCTGAGTTTCAAAATTACAATATTCTGCTTCCTGGCTAACAATTTCTTGAGCAATAATTGCCAAGTCATAAAGATTATTATTAACCTGGACAACAAAATCTGTCTGCTTTGAATTAACACCTTCTCTTAACATTGAAATATCTACATCAATAATAACTTTTATTCTTTTAGGTCCAAGCTCAACATTAAATCCTCTGTATTCTGATTTAATTTCATAATTATTTTCTTTTAAATTACTAATAAGCGAACGATAACAAGCTTCAACATCCTCTTTAATTTCATTTTTAATTTCCTCTTTTATATGCGAAATTAACATTGGTTCTTGATTAATACAAGGAAGATAAAAATTCTGATTATAACATAAATAAGAAATATTTCTATATCCCTCTTTGTCAAATGAAAAATTCTTTGCAAATTTAGGTTCTACATAACCTCCATTCATAGATATGATATTCGCTGTTTCCTGAACCTTGTCTTCAATGCAAGTGGTTAAAAATATATTTGGATTAATATCTCTATTTGATATTGAAGGGATTTTAATTCCATTTGTCAAAACAAAATAAAGAATAATTCCAATAATAATCATTATCCCAATAATAATAAAGATAGTTGTTTGTCCTCGGTTTCCAAATTTTATTACTTTAGCATCCATAAATTCACTCCTAATTTTTTTATTCGAATAATCTTACCATTAATAATTAATTCAAGAAGTGCTCTGTTCGAAGTACTATGACCTATCTTCATAATAGAAGCGACTTCAGAAGTAGTCATTACTTTATTTTTTTTAAGTAATTTCAATATCTGGCTCTTGAAAGAATAAGGAGAATTTATCTTTGCAGATTTTATTAATTTCAAGTTTTTAATTTTTATTGTCGGAACATCTAATTTAAAATCATCTTCTATACAAATGACTTTATCAACCCTATCAACAGGATGTTTATGCATTATAAAATTAGAAGACTTTGTTTCTAATTCCACTCTAACTTTTTTTCCATCTTCTAACATAATAAAATCAGGAAAGCTTCTTGAATTTGACTGCACTATTTTTGAAAACCCCAATTTCTTATAGTTCTTCTTAAACCAATTTCTAAAATCAGATTCATGCCTAATAATTATCACTCTTCCTTTTCCTTTAGTAGTTTAATTGCTTCTTCTATTAGGTGAGACTTATTACGATACTTCCCTTTCTCTAAAACTTCTTTAAGAATTTTTCCTGTTTTCTTATCAATTGTTGCAGATATCCTCTCTTTTGGCATATTATAAAATATTATCTTATATTACTTAGTAATCTAAGAATAATTAGATATATAAATGTTTTTAAGAGCGATTCTACGAATTTTTCTAAATACAAAAGTTTATATACTATTCTAAAGTAGTTAATTTATGGGAAGAAATATAAACAAACTTGTTATTGGAACTCTTTTAGTTGGAGCGCTTGCAACAGGAGCAGGTTGTGGAACTTCAAGAAATAATAGGGTTTATAATTCTCAAAAAAACTATGAACCTAAACAAACTCAGGTTCAGGAAGATTCTAATGCTAATGGAGTAGGAAGTTGCATTGGAGGAGCAGCCTCTAGCATTATCCCTTTTGTTTATTTTTTAGGAAAATTATTATAGAATATCTTTGAAATTTTCCAAAAGAATATTTTTCGCGCTAATCCTCGGTCTCAACTCTTGGAGCAAGAATAAAACTCAACTCAATCATCTCAATTCTCAAATGCATTCCTAATGGATGCTCATTTGCAAATTGCAACGAAGTTTTGCTCGTCAACTTCGAGCCTTTCATAAATTTCGCCAAATACTCCAGACTATATCTTGCCCTGCAATTCTCACCAGAAATATTCGCTTCATCAGAAAAATCTGTTCTAGCAGAATTCATTTCTTTTGCTTCAATAATAAATTTCCCGTCCTCAACAATAAACGAACACGCATCTGCAACAACAGAACAATCTTCAATTGCTGAGATAAAATCTTTTGAATCTAATTCAACCTTAGAACTAAAAGACATTCTAGAAACCTTTTCTTCAAAATCAATATCTTCGCTCTCGACCTCAATCAAATTCAAACCAAAATTTCGAAGAATCCTGTCTTCAATTTTAATCTCCAACTTATTTTCATTTTTCCTCAAAGTCAAAGAACTCTTTGATCCTGCTCGTTTAAGAATTTTTTTCAAATCATCAAGATTAACACCAAGAACTTCATTGCTTGATTCAAATTGCGAGAACGCACTCTTTGGCATCATAAAACCAACAAGCGCAACATTCGCTGGATCAATCGCAGTAATATTCATTCCAAACTCATTCACCTTAATCCGCACCTCTGAAACCAACTCTGAAATCAACTCAAGTGCCTTTGTAAAATTCACAGGATCCTCAATTTGAACTAACATATAAAAATAATAACCAGACCCTTTAAATTAATTGTTGTTATAAGAAAGAGATTATATTCTGAAATAAATATTCCAGTGAAGAAAACTTTAAATAATATTTTTCTTAATTAATTATAATGAATAAAAACAATAATTATCTTTTAATTACAATTGTTATTTTAGCTATTGTCGTTCTTGGAATTATTCTTTTTTTGAATTTAGATAATTCTTTTGATAA
>CAZWYG010000040.1:3835-5408 GCA_964638105.1 Candidatus Woesearchaeota archaeon | reverse complement strand
TCCATATAGGAACAAATAAGATTGGTTTATAAAATTTACATAACATTAATCTTCTAAAAAGAAAAAATATCTCATTAGAAAATGGATGGTTAAGTTTATTCAAACGAGAAAGTCATTATTATATTATTAAAAGATTTCTTGAGAATAATTATAAAAGATTATCTTCTTTTCAATAACAAAACTAATAATTCCCTTTAACCAAAAATAAAAAATATTATAAACATCATTTTCTAAAGTATATATGAAAAGAGGATTGTTTACTCTAAGTTTTCTTTTTCTCCTCATTCTATTCCCTTTAATAAATTCTCTAGATTCTCAAGACAACTCTTCTCTCACAAATACGATAAATTTAGCAGACATTGAATCCTATCCTGAAATCGAATTAGTAAAACGAGGTTCAACTTACAATGTTTATTACAATAAAACAAGTGGTAAGAAGATTATGAGGGTAAATCCAACTTATATTAATTATCTTGATGAGAACAAAGAATATCAACCAATTAACACGACGATTGTTTCTTTGAATTGTGAATATGATTATTGTGTTAGAGAAGGGCTTTATTATGTTGACTTTAAGGAAAATTCCCAAGAAGATAATTTAGTTAAATTTTTTTATAATGATAGTTATGTTGTTTATACTCCTCTTGAATTAAGTTATATTAGGAATGGAAAAGAAGAAATTATATCAAAACCTTTAAGCATAAAAGGAGAAGCAATAGAAAATAATTTTCTTTACAAAAATATTTATGGAGATGGATTAGATTTAAATTATGAATACAATAGAATTTTTCTAAAAGAAAATTTAATCATCAATGAAAAAGAGAGTTTGCCAACGACAAAAATGAAAGGTGAAATTTATTTGAGTTTGAAATTTAAAATGGATTCTAAATATCTAAATAGTAAAAAGAAAATTAAAGAAAATGAATTTTTTGCAACTGGAAAAATTAAAGAAAAAATTTCAAAAAAAGAAAAAGACAAAGAGAATTTCAAATGGGACAAATCCAATAAAATAAAAGTTAAAGGCAAGGTTATTCTAAAAAAAGAGAAAAATAAATTTGCAGTTCGCCTACCTACAGCTTATGCAGTGGATTCTGAAGGTAACAAAATTGAATTAGAATATTCTTTTAAGAAAAAAGGAAAAGATATAATTGTTAGTATTTTGACGCCTTATGATTGGTTGGTTTCAGATGAAAGAGTTTATCCAGTAAAAATTGATCCAACAGATTATATCACTAATGCAAATTCACATGGAACAGTAACGCAAAAAAATAGTGAAATTTACACTTTTGACGACGAGGGGGTTAGCCCAAATGTCTACACTGGTTCAATGAATATAGGAGACATCTATGAATATAGGTCTTACATCTCTTTTGCAAATAGTGAGATTGACGATTGGGTAGATGATTGGGTTCAAGATGTTGATATCACATTTAATGTTAATTCTAAA
The DNA here is from genome assembly GCA_964638105.1 of Candidatus Woesearchaeota archaeon. Taxonomy (GTDB): domain Archaea; phylum Nanobdellota; class Nanobdellia; order Pacearchaeales; family GW2011-AR1; genus ARS1301. The sequence goes on along the minus strand of CAZWYG010000040.1, from coordinate 3,961 downwards.
TCTGGGACAGACAACACAATGTATTTTTATGAAATGGATGAAGATGATTCTTATTTGAATCCAACCACCCAATATCAAATGAATTCTTTGTTCAATGAGATTGATGATAATAATCGCCTTGGCACT
>CAZWYG010000040.1:0-3825 GCA_964638105.1 Candidatus Woesearchaeota archaeon | reverse complement strand
CTCGTCCAAATGTTGGATTAAACAAATTGGATTTGAGTACTGTATATACATGGGCTGCATTAGAAAATTCTTATGACAATTATGAGGATTTTATTTTAACACTAAAGGGAAAATGCTGCGATGCAGGCGTTGTAACAACAAAAGCATCTGGTTCAACAGGTGAGCCGTTTTTAGAAATAGATTATTGTGAAATGACGTCGAGTTGTGATATTTGTTTAGACCAAATCAATGGTGCTCCTTGCGATTGCGCAGATGAATGCGAGGATAATTATTGTAAGGGAAATTATTATGAAAGTTATAGTTGTTCTTCTAGTTGCGCAACTTATGGGCAGTATACTCCTGATTCAGAGAGTTGTTGTACTGGTTTGAGATGGAACCCTGTAATAAAAAAATGTGAGAGTCTATGCGGAAATGGGATTTTGGATTCAGGAGAAGAATGTGATGACACAAATACTTTTTCTGGAGATGGATGTGATTCTAATTGTCAGGTTGAGGAGGGTTGGCTTTGTAATAATTTCCCAATGCCTAGCATTTGTATAGAAGCAGGGGTTTGCGATTATCCTGATGGTTCTTCTTTTGCACCAGGTTGTGATTGCAACAGCGACGAAGATTGTAATTATGATGATTATTGTGATTTAGGAATTGGTCCAGATGCATGTGAACCTAAACCAGATTGCTCAGGAGAAATTAATGTAATTACTCAAAACTTCCAAGGAGAACCTATTTCTTCATTATATGTGGAATTAAATTCAGGGAAAACAAAAATTACAGACAATGACGGATTTGCAAAATTTGCTATTAATAATGTTGGATGCGATGACATTCAAGAAATTGAAGTTCGATGCCCTGACGAAATAACTGTTTGCGCAACAGACTCTACAACAATAAGTTCTGAAAATGATTTAGACTCAATTATTTTTGATTGCAGTATTTGTCAACAAGAAAAAGATGTTTTTATCAGCAAAGACGAAATTCAATTTCGAGACCAGTATCCTTATACAAAGATATCATTTCCAATTCATAGTTTAGGTTTTACAGGTAATTCAGAAGTGAAAATTGTTTGTGGAGAAGATTTATTTGTCTATCCAATTAGTTTAAACAATGGGCAAGACACTTTAGTAAGTTTTGTAGAAGATTTTAGGAAATGCAACAGGATAGATATAATTGTCCAAGCTTTTGAAAATGAAAAAGATATATCTAATAATCAAGTAAAAAATCTATTTATCACCGACGGTATTAAAGCATATTTGGTTGTTAACACAGGATATTCTTTTACTGATTCAATTATAAAAAATTATTTTGAAGAAAACATCGATGTTGTTAGTAGTTCAGAAAGTGAAATAGAAATTTATATTGGAAAAAATGCAGATAGAAATACTCTTATTGCAAATAATTGGTTTGAAGATAATCTCATAAAATACAACGGACTCAAAGAAGGACTTCCTTACAATGGTTTAATAGCGAATGACTTATCAGGTGCAAAACCAAAACTTTATATTTTTGGAAATGAAATCGAGGGAACAATTGCAAGTCTAAGAGAAGTTATTGAAAATAAAGATAAATATTTGAAAAGAGAAATAATTAATGACCCTGTTAAAAAATATTTAGATGAGACAAACATTAAAGCCATTTCTGTTTTTGATTATATGCACACTGATGAAAATGATGGCTTTTATCGAAGAAACAATCAGGATTTTGCAGATGTTGTTGACAATGTTTTACTACGACAAACATTTAATCTTGCAATTAAAAGAGTTTTAACAACAAATGACAAAACTGCTTTGAGATTGAAAAATATTAATCAAGAATTAAGTCCGAAATTTAAGAGTTTTGTAAATGAAAAACCAGTTGTTTTGTCTAGGGGAATTTGGAGTAATCTATTTACATGGGAAGAATTTGGACAGGACATTGCACAAGGAAAAGGGACAGCCACAAATAGAGACACATGGTTAATTGAAATTACAGGCGGACCAAACACTGAATGCGACGAATGCCCTAATTATGATTTTGATGACTTAACGAATTATTACTGGCCTGCATTAATAGCTGGCGTAGAAGCTTATACAAATCAAACTCAAATTGATTATGTTGGTTTTTCAAATGGTTGTAGAACTGCTTTATCTTCACTTGAAAAATATCAATCAACTGGAAAAAATAATGCAGGTTATTTTTATAACGGGAATAGTTGGGAATTAACAGACTTAGATGCGAATGTTGTGAACACTTTTGTAGGGGTTGCTTGTCCTGGAAGTTTTGAAGGTAGTAGCTTTTTAATAGAGAAGGTTAATGAAAGCCAAGATAGTGTTGAGAGACTTAGAAGCAGAGGAATCACTCATCCTACAATGAGAGATGTCGCAATAAAACTTATTTGGTATGGAATTTTCCTTCCAGAAGAGAGCAAGATATCTCTTAATTTATGGGAAGATTATAACAATGCAATTCTAAATGATTCTGACTCTCAACTAGGCAATTTTAATGTGAATGTTGCACAGATAATTTATGGTTACGGAGGATTAAATCAATTAGGAGATGAACGCGACGATGGAGTCGTCACTGCAGATGATTCAGAAGAAATATTAGAAAATATAAATGCAAATGTATCTAAAGCAGGATTGGGCTTAAGACTAAGACATGATAATCTTCCAGACAATAAAAAAGTTCAATCAAAAATAAAAGAGGTATTGAACAATGATTAATATTAAAAAAATTGCTCCTCCAATGGTTATAGGAATTATTTCTATTATTTTTTTGAATTATTTGAAAAATAATCTTTCTGGTTTTACAGATATTATTTTTGTAATTTATTATTTAATTTTCTTGTATTCTTCTATATTTATTTCTTTATTTTTTTATAATAAATTGAAAAACAAAATAATTTCTTCTATGGTTAGTCTAATACCAACAATAATCTATATTTTTAGTTTATCTTCAAATCTAAGGGAATTTCTTCCTTACTTGTTTTATTTATTTCTTCCATTAATAGGAATTTCAATTCTTAATATAATATTAGTAAAAATTTTGGAGAAATTCAAAAAATGAATAAAATATTAATTCTCTCTTTAATGTTTTTAACAGCAATAACATTTGTTCAGGCAACAACGATTCAAGAATTGATTTCATCTTATAATTTTGATTATTATGGAGAAGAAATAGATATTGGAAATATTACTAATTCTATAAATGGAGATTATTTGTATTTTAATGTGGATGTCGTAAATGCGACAAATGGAAATTATACATTTTATATTGATTTAGAAGATGTTGGAGGAATTGTTACACAAGAAAAAATATTCACAACTGATTTTCCAGAATCAAAAATTATAATTAATATTAGCACTTCTCTTTTGTCTGGAAAAAATAAATTTAATTATACATTAAGAGCTTATGATTCCAATAATAACTTAGTTTATAGACAAGGAAATTTAACAACAAAGATTTTTTCTTATGATTTAAGTTATGAAATTTTAAACATAGTTGATTCTAATATTAATAATAATTTTATTCAATTAAATTTAACAATAAATTCAAGCACAGATTCAACTCAAAATGTTTCTGTTTTTTTAGATTATAATAATAAAACTATTTTTTCAAAAAAAGAATTTTCTTTAAATTCAGGATTAAATTATTTGACTTTAGATATAGATAATGAAACAATAAAATCAACACATTATGACGGTATTTATACAGTTGATTCAGTGATAATAGGAGATAAAATAATTGATAGGAATGATAATACAGCTTCTTATGATTATGAAACATTTGCTAAAACATCTTATTTTAAACAATTTGATGAATTTTACATTTCACTAAAAAAAATTAATGATT
>CAZWYG010000039.1:0-5512 GCA_964638105.1 Candidatus Woesearchaeota archaeon | reverse complement strand
AGAGTTATTTAGGTTTTATAAATTTATTTGTTATAAACTTAAAAGAAAAATTTATACAATGCAACTAAGCTTAAACTCAATCCTGCGCCAAGTAAGCAGCCAGTCATTTTTCCGAGAGTTCCTGTGAGCATTCTTCTTTTAACATCTTTGTCTCCTTCGTATTCTTGTTTTTCTGATACATAGCCTTCGAATAATCCTCCGATTCCGTCGGTTAGAGTGTTTCCTGCTGCACCACCGATTATTGCTCCTGCAACACCTCCAAAGTGTGCGCCTGTAATTGCTCCGAAAACCATAATGCTGTTGTCAACAAAACCAAATGTTAAATCAGAAAGAATATATTTTCTTTTTATTCCTTTTAATTTAATTATCAAAAGATTTCCAAAACCCAATGCAAGAAATGCAGGTCCAATGTATTTTTCATTGCTGATTAAATATGCAGACACTCCAATAACAATTATCGAGAGATAAATAAGAGTAGTCATTGCATTAAACAAATGCTTTTTTATCTCACTCTTTTTTTTCTTCATTAAAATGAAATGATTAGGAGTTTTTAATTTTTTAGATTACTCTTTCTCAAATCACTTTTGATTAGTTTAACAATCTCTGGAAATTTTTCTATTTGAAAATGTCCTTTGATATTTTTATAAATAATTATCTTTGCTGTTTTTAGTTTCTCTTGATATTTTTTAGCATGAGATATTGGTACTACTGGGTCATTTTTAGAAAACATTAAATAAAGATTCTTGCAATTTTTTTCCAATAAAGATAAGTCTTTTTTTAATGCAAAACCTCCTGCTAATCTTTCTCCTATAAGAGTATCATCAAAAGGCGGGCATGTTAAATATACTGATAAGATTTTTTTTGGAACTTTATTTTCAGATAAATACTTTGCAAGAAAACTTCCTCCAAGAGAATTTCCAATTAAGATAGCATTCTCCTCTAAATAAGGAATATGTCTTTCAAACCATATTTTCCAATCTTCATACTTTGCATTGTCTTGCAAAGGCATTCTCGGGCGAATAATCTGGAATTTTTTTCCTAGTTTTTTATCTAAATATTGTTTGCTCCAAGATTTCTTTTCTTCTAATCTTACTTTTCTTTCTTTAAGATATTTGAGATAATCTTTTTGATTTTTGAAAGTCATGCCCCCATGAATAATTAGAATTTGTCTTTTTTTCATTTCATTAAATAATACTTGCTTGAATTATCTTAACTTCAGTAAGTGGCCTGTCGCTTGCATCTGTTTCTATTTTTGCTATTTTATCAACTACGTCCATTCCTTCAATTACTTTTCCAAATGCAGGATGTTTTGTGTCAAGGAAGCTGTTGTCAACTAAGTTTATGAAAAATTGTGAGCCGCCTGTGTTTGGTCCTGCGTTTGCCATTGAAATTGTTCCTCTGTCATTTCTGTTTCCACCTTGGTGCGTGAATTCGTCTTCTATTTTGTAACCTGGTCCACCCATTCCTGTTCCTGTTGGATCTCCGCCTTGAATCATGAATCCGTCAATTACTCGATGGAATGTTACTCCGTCGTAGAAATCTTCTTCCACAAGTTTTTCAAAATTGCCTGCTGTAATTGGCATATCAGAATAAAGATTAATTACAATGTCTCCTTGGTTTGTTTCAAGTTTTACTCTTGTCATTTTGTTATTTGAATTGAAGTAATAAATTCCTCCAATGATTAAAGTTAAAATTATTGCAATTAAAAAGATTACGGATTTTTGTTTCATGAATTAAAATAGAAAATAGGTTTTTAAGATTTTAGAATGGAATATCATCCTCTGGAAGTTCCTGAAACCTTATCTCTTCACGAGATCTTTCTTCTTTCTTTTGTATTTGTAAAAATGATTCTAAATATTCATTTAGTGGAGTAGTATCAAAGTAATTATCATCCAAAGTCATTAATTTTAACCCTGCTTCTTCAAGGCATTTAGATAAAACTCCTTTATTCATTTCTCCAAAATCTCCGCTTTTATAATCCACAAATATTTTTTGTCCATCTTTTACAAAATAAGCACCTCCTCCTAAAACACTTCCATCTCGTCCAATATTTTTATGAAATCCCACATAGTGTTCTAGCCCATTTTTGAAAAATTTCCTCAATCCTTGTTTTGAAGTGTCTCTTGGAGTAATATCTCCCATTCTTGAAACATTGAAAATAAAACTATTTGCTCTAGGATTGAATGATATAATACATTTTCCGCAGTCTCCTTTTTCCAACTCCAAATCTTCTTGCAACCCATATCCAAAAAAATCTTCAATATTTGATTGCTCCATTATCTTTGCTAATTTTATGGAATAAATGTCATTATCTCTACTAAATTTGACTGCTTGAGGTATTGAACCTCTTTTTATTAGATGATTTAGATTCTTTCTCAAACAAGCGTTTTGAAACTTAAATCTTATTCTATCTAAATCTACTTCTTCTTGTTCCTCCACTCTATTTAGATACTTTTCAAATGCATTAAAAATTTGAGTAAAAATATCATATTCAATATTATTTTCTTTTGCAAAATCTAAGAATTCTCTATGATTATAATAAAAATCCATAAAAATTAATTAAAACTCTTTTTTTAATTATTTATATCCCCGAAAATATATTTAATCCTTCATCTCAATCTTAATATTAACATTCTTTGGAATTTGCAATCTCATAATACTATGAAGAACTCTCTCATTTGCAGGCAAGTCAATAAGTCTTTTGTGGATTCGCATTTCAAATCTGTCAAATGTTGCTGTGCCGTCGCCGCATGGAGATTTACGTGTTGTTACTTTAAGTTTTTTTGTTGGAAGTGGAACAGGTCCGCTGATTGTTATTCCTGATTTTTTTGCTAAATCTCTAATAGAGTCACAAATAGAGTTGAGCATTTCAATATCTGTGCTGTTTAGTTTAATTCTTACTTTTGGCATTTTTTCTTCAGTGTTTTAATTGAATAAATGCCTAATGAAAATCTTTGATTTACTTTTGGCATACTAGAATTATCGAAGTTCGCTTTAAAAACTTTTGTAATTAAAACTAGAAACAAAAGTTTTTAGCAAAGATTTTTTGAATTTCAAGAATCTTTGGGTTCAAGTGGCTCCTAAAAAACTTTTTATATGCCTTCTTCTATTTAATTTAAAAGAGGAAAATGGAAGTCTTTATTCAGATTGCAGGAATTTTGCTTTTGGCATTTGTTGTGTCTTATATAATTAGCATTTTCCGACAGCCGATTGTTATTGGTTACATTATAGCAGGAGTTGTTGCGGCTTTTATTATTGAGCTTGCTTATTTTGATCTTGCAGCCTCATCAGATATTTTGAGTACTTTTTCGCAGTTTGGAATAGCTTTTTTGCTTTTCATTGTTGGTTTGCATCTTAATCCAAAGGTTATCAAGGAGATTGGAGTTGCGTCTCTTTTTATTGGACTTGGGCAGATGATTCTTACTTTTGTTGCGGGTTTTTTTGCATCGGTTTTTATTTTGGGTTATAATTATATTACTTCTGCTTATATTGGAATCGCTCTTATGTTTAGTAGCACGATTATTGTTATGAAATTGTTGTCTGATAAAAAGCAGATTGATTCACTTTATGGCAAGATTGCAATTGGTGTTTTAATTATTCAGGACTTGGTTGCTGTTGGTGTTTTGATGTTTATATCTTCGATGAGTGGAGAAGTTAATATGTCCTCTTTTGCAATCAAGAGTGTTTTAGGAGGTTGTGGTTTGATTGGATTTTTGTTTTTTTTGAGTTATTTTGGATTTCCTAAATTTATTAATTCAATTGCGCGTTCTCAGGAATTGCTTTTCTTGTTCTCAATATTCTGGTGTTTTTTGATTGCTTCAATTTTTGAATTTGTAGGTTTCTCAATTGAAATTGGTGCGTTAATTGCAGGAGTCACTCTTTCTATTTCACCTTTTAGTACAGAGATTAGTTCTAAAATTCGCCCATTAAGAGACTTCTTTTTGATATTATTTTTTATAATTCTTGGATTAAATGTTCATATTTCTTCAATACAGAATATTTTTATGAATGCAATTATTTTATCAGTTATTGTTCTTACATTAAAGCCTCTTTTTTTAACAAGTTTAATGGCGATTTTTAATTATACAAAGAGGAATAATTTTTTCCTTGGAATTACTCTTGCGCAGATTTCTGAGTTTTCATTAATAATTCTTGCATTGGGGGTTTCTATTGGGCATATTAGTAATGAGATTTTGTCTACTCTAACACTTACAGGAATTATTACAATAACTCTTTCAACATATATGATAATTTATTCAAATAAATTTTATAATAAAATGAAATATATTATGGCTATTTTTGAGAGGAAGAAGGTTCGTAAGAGAAAGGAGATAAAGAAAGAGTATGATGCGATTCTTTTTGGATATAATAGAATTGGGTTTAATATTTTAAGATCTTTGAAGAGAATAAAGAAAGATTATCTTGTTGTTGATTTTAATCCAGACACGATTGCGAATTTGACTCATTATAGAATTCCTAATTTATATGGAGATGTTTATGATTGTGAATTTTTAGAAGAGTTGCCACTTGATAAAATTAAACTTGCAGTGTCGACGATTCCTGATTTTGAGACGAACTTTATTTTAATTGAACATATTCGTGTTGTGAATCCAGATGCAGTAATAATTGTGCGAGCACATAGTATTGAGGATGCTTTGAAACTTTATGAAAAGGGTGCGAGTTATGTTTTGACACCACATTTTTTAGGAGGAGAATATATTGCAAATATGATTGGAGAGGATAAAATTAATGAAGATAAATACAAAAAAGAGAAAAGAAAACATATTCAGAATTTAAAAAAGATGCTTGAAGCAGGACATCGGCATCCTGAAATTGAGAAAAATTAATTATTTTTTGTTTAAATGATATAGGAAACTGAAGTGCAGCGGAACAGAGCAAGTTTAGTTTAGGACTTTCTTCATTGGTTGAACTTTCAAACCATGAAAATTTCTAATCCCAGTAGTCTTTTTATAACCCATTTTTTGATAAAAAGGAACTGCATAAATTGAAGAGTGAATTTTAATCTCTTTAGAATTCTGTTTTTTTGCCTCTTTCTCAAATAAATCAACTAACTTTCTGCCAATCCCTTTTTTGTGTATTTTGCCAAGAACGAATAAATTTCCGATTCTATTTTTTCTTCCCTTGATATATCCGAAAATTTTCTCATTTTCTTCAGCAATATAAAAAATAGAATTTTTTATCTTAAATGCTTCTAGAAGTTCTTGGTCTGATTTTTTGGGATTAGTGTAACTTAAATATTTTGAAACAGCCTTTTTTTCAAAATACTCTGATTTATTGAAACTACTAAAAACAGAATTCTTAATTTTTGCAATCTGTCTAATATCACTCTTCTTAAATTTTCTAAACCTCATAAGAAAAAAATGGGTTATGTATTATATAAATTTTTACTCGGAAAGTCCTAAACTAAATTACATTTAAAATCCCAGATTTAACGAAGTCGCAGTCATTGAAATATTATTTTACCATTCCATATTTTTTATTTTTTCTTGTA
>CAZWYG010000038.1:0-5809 GCA_964638105.1 Candidatus Woesearchaeota archaeon | reverse complement strand
ATTTTTCCTACTCTTTTATTTCTTCGTGAAGCTCTGTATTTAGATTTTTTGCATACAAGGCAAGTGTACATTATATTTGTCTTCTTGTTTGTCTTTGTCTTTCTCTTGTGTTTTGTCTGTGCAGGTTTAGAACCCCATTTTCCTAGATTACCAATCCCTCTTGCAAGCCCTCTTAATCTAGCACGTGATTTCGAACCACGAGTCAGCGTCCCTCTAGTAAAACCAGTGCCCACTACTTTTATCTTCTGTTCTGTTTGTTTATTGCAATAAGGACAATATCGCTTTGTTTTTTTTGGAATTTTCATATTGGAAGACAATTGTTTTGGTTTATAAAAGTTTTTATATTTATGTCCCGCAGTAATATATGAAAAGAATAAAATTTAAGAAAAATAAACAAAAGGAATTTTTAAAAGCGGTTTTAGTAAACTCAGATTGTCCAAATGTTAAGGAATTAATTAATCGCGGTTTTGATGTTCCTTATTCAACATTTAGAAATTATTTCTCAGAAGCACGGCTTTTACCATTAAGTTTATTTTCTGAACTTTGTGATTTTGCAAATCTAAAAAAAGAAAAATTTTCTTTTGAGGTTCTTGAAAAAAATTGGGGACAAATTAAAGGAGGGAAAATTGGAAAAAAATGATCCTGCCCAGAATTGAACTGGGGTCTTGTCCACGTCAAGGACACGTCTTAGCCATTGGACTACAGGATCTCAAAAGAACAAACTCTTTTTTATTTAATAAGTTTTAGATTCATTATAACTTACTAACTTAGTTACTTAGTAAGTTAGTTAATTATTAAGAAACATTTATATAATATATTATTTTCCTTAAAAAAAGGTGATTAAGGTGCAAATTCGTTAAATAAAAATCAATACGAATTTACACACTCCCCTTCGACATAGAAACGGTCGCCCTTTGGGTGTCCTTAATTAAAACAAAAAGAAATTAAGAACATATGAAAAAATATTTACTTCTTATTGAAGATGAAAGGACGTGGGAAAAATTCAAAGGTTTGATTAAACGCGATATAAATACAGAGTTAATTGAGATGGTAAAAAAGCGAGTTGAAGAGGTGAAAAAATGAACAAGAAAGGACAATTAACAATCTTTATTATTCTTGCAATAATCATTGTTCTTGGAATTATAGGATATTTTTTACTAAGCAGCACTTTTACTCCTTCAAAAATCCCAACAACATTTGAACCAGTTTACAATGCATTTCTTCAATGCATCCAAGACAAAACAGCAACAGGAATAGACATTCTAGAAAGTCAAGGAGGTTACATTGAATTACCAGCATTCGAAGCAGGCTCAGGTTATTCTCCATTTGGCTCCCAACTCGACTTTGTAGGAAATCCAATTCCTTACTGGTATTATGTTTCAGGAAACAACATTGCAAAAGAACAAGTTCCTTCAAGAAGTTTCATGGAAGAAGAATTAGCAAATTACATTAAAAAAAATATGAGGGATTGTTACTATGGGAATTATTATGAACAAGGTTTTGAAATCAACCAAGGAGACCCTGATGTTGAGGTAACCATAAGAAAAGAATCAGTTGATGTAGAAGTTCAGATGAATCTGGGAATAACCAAAAGCGAAGAAAGCGTTTATCTTAAATCATTTAACAAAGAAATTAATTCTCAATTAGGTGCTCTTTATGATGCTGCAATAGAAGTTTATAATCATGAACAAAGTGATTTATTTTTAGAAGAATATGCTCTTGATGTTCTGCATCTTTATGCACCTGTCGACGGAGCAGAAATAACATGCTCACCAATGGTATGGAATGGAAACGAAGTCTTTACAAATTTAAGAAACGCCCTTGAAGCAAATACAAATGCTCTAAAAACTCAAAGAGGAGAATACACCCTAAATGACGACATAGATAAATATTTTGTTGTGGATTTCGATGCAGGAAAAAATGTTAGATTTCTCTCATCAGCAAACTGGTCAATGGCATTTGAAGTCGCACCAGCTGAAGGAGGAATTTTAATTGCAAATCCAGCAGGCCCACAACAAGCTCTTGGAATAATAGGACTTTGCTATGTTAATTATCACTTTGTTTACGATGTAAAATATCCTGTATTAATTCAGGTTTACGAAGGAGATGAAACATTCCAATTTCCAATGGCAGTAATTATTGACAACAACCAACCTAGAGAATCCCTTAAAACATCTGCAGTAGAATATGAAGACGAGCAATTCTGCGAATACGCAAACACTCGTTTTGAAATAAAAACTTATGACTTGCAAAGCAACCCTGTTGAAGCAGATATCTTTTATGAATGCTTTAGTGAAAAATGCAAAATTGGAAAAACTCAAGGCGGTTCACTAACTACTGGATTTCCTCAATGTGTAAATGGAAAAATAATTGCAACAGCACAAGGTTATGCAGACAAAGAACAAACCCAAACAATTGTTGAAGAAGGAACTACAAATATTTATATGAACAAACTTCATGAAGTAAATGTGGACTTAAAAGTAGACAGCAAAAGTACAAATTCTTATGCACTTATTACTTTTGTTTCAAATTCTTTGTCTAAAACAATTGTCTATCCTGAAACTAAAACAATAAATTTAAGCGAAGGGCAATATGAAGTTAGTGTTTACATTTACAGAAATTCAACACTAAATCTTCAAGGTTATTCAAAAGAGCAATGTGTTGAAGTTCCACAAGAAGGACTTGGTGCATTATTTGGACTAACAAAAGAAAAATGTTTTGATTTTGATATTCCGAATTCAGTTGTTTCAAATGCCCTTGTTGGAGGCGGACAACAAGAACATTATATTTTAGAAAATACTCTTGTTAACTCAAAAAATATTGAAATTGATACAGAAAGTTTGAAAACTCCAAAAACAATAGAAGAACTACAACAAAATTATATTGACTTTGAAAATAAAGGCCTGAATATTAAATTAAAATGATAAACAAAAAAATAATTTGCATAATGTTTTTCCTAGTAATTACTATATCTTTTATCTATGCAGGAAGTTACTCAAGCTCAAATCCAAACTGGGGTTTATTCAAAACTTATGATAAAGGAGGAAAGTCTGTTAAGTGGGATACAACCTGCGAAGCAGGACAGGATTTTGTTTTGCAAATTGCACCTAGTGGATGCATTCCAACAATTGTTCGAAGTGATTTATTAGAAGAACAAAATGTTCCTGTCTTTTGCCCAATCCAAGCAACGCAAGTCAACCCATTAATCAAAGTTGATGTAATTGAAAGTATGAGCTTTTCAGGAAAATATCCTAAAGAAGTTTCAGGACTAGGATTTCATCCAGCTCAAGCAGCATTAGGAATGCAGACAAAAACAAATTATCCTATATTAGAAACTGTCGGATATGTTGTTGTAATATTAAAACAACAAGAAAACGAATCTGCAATGCCTGATTATGTCAGTGGTAATTTAACAGCAAAAATTCGCTACGACGTCGACAATGCTTATGGTGTTGGTCAAGCTGTACTTTATCTTCCAGAATTAAGTGAAAACGAGTTTGAAAAAGAGCATGTCAAAAATATATACAGCTTCTGGAATGGAAAATTTTATCTAAGAGCAGAAAGAGTTGAAGAAAACTATGCATCAATTGGAATTTATGATGATGTTTACAAAATCGCATCAGTAACATTAGGAGAAGGGAAAACATCAAATGAAATATCAATGCCAGGATTCGATTGCCTTGCACAATTAAAATTAAAATTAGATTCTCTTGAAAATCCAGGAACAATGGTTAAATTAAAAATCAATGGAGACATTATTGAAGTTGTAAAAGACCAAAAGTTCCTAGACAACAATTGCCAGATTACAAATATAGACAAAAAAGGAATTTCCCAAAAAATCAAAGTTAGATGTTATGAAGATGGGGGCAGAAAATCATTTGAATTAAAAATTGTTCCTAGATTAAATATTAAGATTGGAGAAAAGACTTATATTGCAGAATATGGAAAAGAAATTGAAGATACTAGAATTAATTTTTCAGGAATTGAGTTGATTAAGGGAAATTCTGATAAAATAGATAATGTCAAAGTTACTTTAACTTATCAAGGAAAATCCCATCATCTCACAAAAGAGAAAAAAATAGAGATCAATAAAGAAGATGTGAAGTTAATAAGTTATGCAGGTGGAGTTAACAAGGAATTAACTAGTACTGCAAGTGAGAATTATAAAAATTCAATTAAAGATTATGATTCTTTAATAAATAGTTTTAGTGATGAAATATGTTATGAAAGTAAAGGAACTTGTAAGAATTATTCAATGCAGCAAAAGATTTTGCTTGCAAAAGATATGAAGCAAATGCAAGACCTTAATGAATTCTGTGAAGAGTGTAAAGAAAAATTCAATAAAGATTGTTCTAGCTGCGATTCTGCTGTTACTCTCTCAAGTTCTGAATCTTCAAGCAATTCTGTTATAATTAACAGCGAAATAAAAGACATCTCACTTGTAAAAATTTCTGAATCAGATTTTGACGACTACGGTGCAAAAGTTGTTGTTGATGGAAAACCATATGAATTAAGTAAAGATAAAATTGTTTATTTAAATAAAGGAGCTAATGAAGATCTTTGGGATAATGTTGTTATATCAGTTGGACTTGCTACAGAATCAAGTGAGAGTTACTATTATTACAAATTTGATGCTTCAGGCTGGAGTGTTTCAGAAAACATGCAGAATGATTTTACTTCTACATTTACTGATAAGGATTTTACAAAAGGTTTAGATTATCTCTCAGATATGTATAATAAAGATAAAAAAGGCTTAAAAATTTATTACAATGGCAAAACAATCAAAACATGGACAAGTAATATAAAAGATGGTGAAATCTTGTCAGCAATTTCAAATGAAAAAGGAAGTAGTACAGAATTTCTACAATTAACAAAAATCAAAGACGAGGATGAAATATATGTTAAAGTTCATCTTGAAAAAAAAGATGGCAATGGATATATTAATCCCACTATCACATTAAAAAAAGATGAAGCAGAAAAGTTCGGAACCACGCATCTCATTGAACTTAAAAGCATTAATTTAAAAAATTATGCAAAAGTTTCTATAATTCCATCTATTAAAAATGTGGGAAGTTCTGCAAATTTCAGTTTCAAGATTGGAATTGAAAAAAGAGCAATTCAACTTTCAAATGAAGAGATTCAGAAAAAAATTAAATCTCTAAATGAAACAATCAACAAGTGGAGTGAATATAATGAGGAATTGGGAAAAGTAGTCAAAACAATGAAAACTGCGTGTCTTGCAACAGGTGGATTTTTGATTGCAAAGAATTTCTTGCTTAATCAAGGTGAATCACTTGCAAGAAAAGATGTTACAACTTATTGGAGTAAAAAATGTAAGGACCATATGTCAAAAACTACTTTAATTAAAGGAAAAGAAGGAGAATATTATTCAACACTCGACGCATGCCTTGCAGACAACTCTGATGCAATAGACAAAGCAGTTACTGCTAAAGCTAATTCTCAAAAGTCAACAAGTGATGGATTCTCTCAATTACAAGAAGGAATAAAAACCACAAACTGGGCAGGTTTGGAAACAGCTGTTGATGATAAAGATGTCTGGAAAAAACTTCCAGATTCTAGTTTAATGAGTAATTTCAAAAGTAACTTAAAGAAATGTTATTCAAATGGAATTGAAACTGAAAAAGGAAAAGCAGAGTCTGTTGATATATTTGTTGAAAAAAGAATTAAATCAGACTACACTTCAATTACTAATTTGCGCGACATGATGTCTGCTGCAGAGTTATGTGCATCTGGTTATTCTGAACTTGCACAAGCAGAATTAAATAAATCTTTAATTAATCTTTATGTA
>CAZWYG010000037.1:0-5845 GCA_964638105.1 Candidatus Woesearchaeota archaeon | reverse complement strand
TCAAGTTCATTAACACTAAACTCTAAATCATCAACAATATCATTATACTTATTATATTTCTCAAGCTCCTCGTCAGAAAGTCTTCGAGTGTTATGTAAAATAGGCCTAAAATTTATAAAATAAGGACGTGCATGATTATACGCTGGATTTGAAACCATTCCAACACCAACACTTGCCTTAACCAAAGACTGCAAAAATTCCTCACCATACTTTGTTTTTATTCTTCCTAAATCGCCTTCATCTCTTGTTCTCATCTGAACTTCTGTTGAAATATTTGCTTTAATCTCTCCAACAAAATCACTCAAAACCTGCGACACAAGAACAACGCCAATTCCCCACTTTCTAAATTCTCTACACGCTCTCTCAACTTGCAAGAAACCCTCTCCACTTCCACCAAACTTGCTAAGCAATCTATGAACCTCATCAAAAACCAAAAGAACTTTCAGTGTTGGCGACTCTTTTGGATCAGACCTAAAAATCTGCCTTATAACATTTGAAACAAAAATATCCATTTCCTTTGGATCAAGTTTGTTAAGACTAAATATCTGAATCTGGCCAGGTGAAATATATTTATTAACATCAATAAGTTGCCTTGCATTTGCAACCTGTCTCACATTTCCCTTAAATGCTTTTGCATCAGTTGGCTTAAGTCCAAACTTTGGATAATAAGAAATCATTTTTTTGTCAGTGCATTTTCTAAGCATACCACTCCACTGAGCAGTCGGATCAAAAACAATAACACCAATGTTATTAATCAACGCCTCTTCTATTAAAACTTGTGCTGAGATTGATTTCCCTCCTCCAGTAGCACCCGCAACAATCGCGTGAGTCGTCAGTCTCTGAGGGTCAAGATAAGCAGGAAATTTTTTCTCAGCAATTTTTCCCAGATATAAAAAACCATCTTGTTTTTTTGGAAGTGTTTTTATATCAAGAGTCATCTTATATTTTTTCTTCGATAAAATATGTCTTCTTACTAAATAAAAAATTAAAAAACATATACCTATAAAAGCCAATATCAAAAACAACAACCAAACAGGTAACACACCAAAAATAAGAGTCTGCCAAAAATGCTTCTTAAAAACAATTCCAGATTCATTCTCAATAGAAAAATCTCCACTTTCTAAATTAACAATAAGAACTGCAGTACCAAAAGCCATCTCATCAGGAAAATCAAAAAACTTCAAAGTTTGAAATGAATTTGTCACATTTATTATTTCTGAACCAAGAAAAAAAGAATTATTCTCTGAATCATTAAGAGAATAAGAAATTGAAACATTTGAAATAGGCTCAAGTTTTAACTTATTAACTTTCAAATTAAACTGAAGTTTATCTCCCTTGACAAAACTATTCTTAGTTGGGTTGACTTCAATCAAAAAAGGAGAATTAACCTCTTGATCAATTATGTCTACAGAGATAGGAATCTGCTCTATAATACTTCCTTTAATATTTAAAAAACCATTATACAAGCCCTCTTCATCACCTTTCATCGCAAAATAAAAATAAGATTTATTCTGTGCAGAGATAGAAAAACCAACTTCATAAAAATCAACAACAGAGGCCACATCCCCTGAAAAAGAAAAAGAAATTGTTATCTCAGCGTCCTTTAAATTTTCAATTTCAATAAAATCCTCAAACACCTGCCCAACACCTATTGTCCTATTAACACTTCCAGGAAAAATAGTATAATCATCTTTTTCTATTGGAGAACCTAATTCAGAAGAAACCAACTGAATAAAACTAAGAACAAAAAAGACTGCAACAATTAAAAATAATTTATTTTTCATTAGCACCACTCTCTTTTTTATCCTTACTATCTGCTATTTTTTCTTTATTTATATTCGATTGTTTAGGGTTTTTTCCCGCAAAATTATTATCATTAACATTTTTTTTATCAAAAATCCCGAGCTTTTTTTCTAAATCAAAGCTATCAACTAAATTTTTCATTTCTTCTTTCAAAGCTTCTCGATTTTCCAACACCTCCTTTGTAAGAGTCCCCCCATAATTGCTTTTCATTTGTATAAATAAATCAACAGCATCATCAAATTTCTGATTTTGCATTAGTTTCTTAAGTTTCAAGGAATCAATATAAAGATTCAATCTTTCCTTTCTCTTTTGAAGAACCTTGTATCTCATTATCAAAAAAACCAAAATAAAGGCGAGAAGAATTATCAACAAAAAAATAAAAGAAGTTTTTAGAAAAGCCAGAAACTGAAATGTTGTCCCGACTTCAAAACTATCAGAATCAATAGACAATAATTCATCAGTAGTAGAAAGTCTCGCGTGCAGCAAATAATCTCCCAAAGGCATATTCTCTGAAATTGTAAAATTTCTAGTAAGACTTATTGTTGAAGTAAGATTAATTTTTTCATCAGAATAGTCATAAACATTGCCATAAAAATCCATCAAAGAAAGATGCAAATCAACACCTTCATCAATTACATCTTTTAAATTTTTTAAAGTAACAGTGCCGACGACAATTTTACCTGGTTTAACAGATTTATATTCTTCAGGAATCTCAATAGAAATCTCTGCATCACTTTCCAATGGATTAATGTTCAAAGTTATTGGAATAGATTTATTTATATAAGAATTTATCCAAACATCTCCAAAATACTGCCCAGGAAGAGTAGTTTTCTTTGAAAAAAAGTCAATAGCCACTTTTTGCGTTTCTCCAGGAGACAATACAAAAACATCATTACTCAAAACGGCAATCTCATCAATTCCTCTTATACTAAGTGAAAAATTTAATTCAGTATTTCCAGTATTAATAATTTCAAAAATCTTAGTTTGAGCAGAACCTTGTTTAAGTGAAACTAAAAAAGAAGAAGCACTTGTTATAAATTTGTTCACTTCTCTTTTAATAATTTCTGAAACACTTTGTTGCAAAGTTGATTCTTCCTCTTCTTCTGGAGTAGGTCCTGGAACAACAACTCTCGTAGAAACTAAAAACGATTTCACATCTGTACAATTTGTATTATAACTCGTGTCTGAAGCACAAAAAAACCACGAAACAGTTTGCCCAGCATATGCACTTATTTGCCGATATATCACTGAAGTATTTGAAAAACCAGTAAAATTATCTGAATACTGAAAATAACCCGCACCTTGATTTATTGAAAGAGTGTAATTTTTAAGACTATAATTATCTGCCCAGTCTGCACTAAATCTCACAAGGTCATTCTGATAAACAACCTCTCTGTTTTTTTGAACTCCACTCCATCTTGGAGCTTCAGAATCCATACCAACAAAAAGAAAAACTAAATTACTGCTTGTGTTAAAATTTCCATCAGAAGCATCAAAAGTCACATTTCTTATTCCCACAAAAGAAGAATCAGAATAAAAAGAAACCATTCCAGAAGAATTAGTATTATTAATAGAAATTGTCAAATTATCAACCTCTGATGAAGAATAAGTCAAAGGGCGGTTGGTAAATGACAAAAAATAATTACTAAGATTCAAAGCATTAGTAAAATTCCCTCCCCATGAATAATTTGGAATTGAATTATAAAGATATGGAGGAGGATTATCTATATCCAATTGAGTATCTGTTGCAAGAACCATCTCAAAACAAAATATCAAAATGCAAATGAATAATGCCCTATTCAAAAATACCTCTTTTCCCATAATCTAACTCTCAAATATAATTTAAATATTTTTTATTTATCAAAACCCTCAATAAAACTATTTTTTTAGAAAGTCAATTCAAACAATAATGTTTATAAAGCCTAAATGAATACTTATTTATGCCAAAAAAAGATTCAAAAAAGACCAATAAAGGTCTTAAAGATAAACCCCGGGCAGAAACAGTAATTGTTAAAGGCACTATAACTAAAAAACAACGAGAAGTCCTTAGAAAATTCATTGGAATAATTGGAAGCAATGAACAGGATGTTATAGGAAAAATTCTCACTCTCTGGATGTATAATGAGGGTCACTTAAAAGATTTAAAATGATAAAAAAATATTTTTCAATACTTGTAATAATTTTTCTAATCGTGAATATAGTTGGAGCTTATGACAATATCAGCACAAATTCTGAAAACATTAAAGAAGATTATGAAACAATAAATACAGAAATTCAAAATTCTGCAAATGAACAAACAATAGAACAAACAACTTCTCAAGAAAACAATTCCATAGAAGAAAATATAATTGAATCAAATACAAAACAAGAAATAAATATAACGAAATTAGAAAACCCAACTAATCAAACAAATTTGCAAGAAGAAAAAAATCAAACCCTAGAAAACGCTTCAAACTTCACAAACAAAGAAGAAACAAATAATTCAGAAATAAAAATAACCGAGAACAATGAAACCAATAAAGAAAATTCAAATTACTCTTATGCAACAATTGATGAAATCAATACAAATTATGGAACTAGTTCATCTAGTTCTTCTAATGAAGTCTTAAAAAATGAAACAACTCAAAAAAATCAAACTATTGATAACCCTCAAGAAAAAGAAGAAATCTCTACAATAAGACTCATGCTTTTCAAAGACGGAAAAAAAGAAATTGAAGGAGAAGTTCCAAAGAATTTCACACAAGAAATAGAAAAACAAGAAAAAAACCTTGAAGATGGTTTATCAAAAGAGGTTATCATAAAAAGCGACGAACATCTCAATTCACCTCTAACAGTTTACTCCGACATTCCAGAAACAAAAAAAGAGAACATAAAATTATACTGGAAAAATGAGAATAAAGAAATACAAATAAAAGAATATATTGACAAAGATGGCAACGGGCTAATTGAAAGAATTGCATGGATTGTTCCTCATCTCTCAGAGCAAATTTTTGAAATACAAATAACAAGTGAGCAAATTGAAAACAGCACTCAAAATGTAGAAATAAATGTAATTGCAAACACAGATGCAAACCCAATAACATTTGATTTTGAAATAAATTATACAGATTTAACAAATATAAATTGTAGCTTGACAATAAATAACACTTCAGGAATATATTATACAAAATTATTTGAGGCTTCAAATTCAACCTTTCAACTAAGCCTCCCAGACGGAACCTACAACTGGGAGGCACTATGCTACGAAAAAAATAACACAGCGAATAATGATAGTGTTTCAAATAGTTTCACAATTAATGAAGATTTTTCAATAAAAGAAAATAGTAATTTATGGGAAGAAAATAATGAAAAATTTTACCTTCTTGATTTAGTAGAGGACAAAATAGAAAACCCTCCAACAATTTATGTAAATTCTCAACAAAGTTGTCCAACAGAAATAAAAATTTTCAAAGATAGTTCATTAGTAAAAACAATAAATTACAATAGCAATAACTACAACTTTAAATTAAATGAAAGTATTTTAGACGAATCTGGAGAATATACATTAAATGTAAGTTTTAGTGAACCTTGTGCTAACACAACTCTTTCAAGAAAATTCTCAGTTGCTAGTGCAGACATAACATTTAGTAAAAATACTATTAATCTAGGAGAAAATGTAGACATAACAATTGATATAAAATCTCCAAAAATAGGTATAACAAGTTATCATCTTGACAAAGGAGAAAATGGAAAATCAGAATATTCTTCCACTATAACTAGTCCTTTTCACAAAACATTCTCAACAACATATGAATCCACAGGAGAAAAAATAAATATTCTTGAAATAACTTTTAGCAATGGAAAACCTTTCACAATTGAAAAAAATGGAATAAACGTAGAATCAGCAGATGACAACACAAAGCCTGAGATAACTCTTACTAGCCCATCAAAAAACTCTCAATTCAAAGACCAAGTTATAACTTTTAGATATGAAGCATCGGATAATGTAAAATTAAAAAATTGTACTTTTGAATTATTTTATGAATCAGATTTAAATTATTCA
>CAZWYG010000036.1:613-5846 GCA_964638105.1 Candidatus Woesearchaeota archaeon | reverse complement strand
ATCCTGTGACTTAGTGTCTACGCAGGTTCGAACCCTGTCCCTCGCATTTATGGAATTGAAAATTCCATTTTATTCTAGACAGAGTGTTTGCGAAATTCAACAAGTTTCTTATCTCGAACCCCGAACGATTTCACGAAAAATATTCTGTCAAAAAATATCAAATAGTTTTGGCAGCAAATTTCAAAAATTAGAGTGAGGTCGCGAGTCGTCCCTCGCATTCAAGATTGAGTGAAGCGAAATCTTGCAGGGTTTGCGAAGCAAGTCTATTTTTTTAGAAAATTAAATAATTTGAAAAAAATATTATCTGCCCGAAATATTTATATAATAAAAATACTTTGATTAATTATATGGATGATGAATTTGATGATTTCTTCGGTAAAGAAAAAAATTGGTTCAGGAGACATTGGATATTAAGTATCATTATAGGAATTTTTATTATTGGAATAGTTGGGAGCATCTTTGATTCTGGAAACACTTCTAGCATTAGTGGAAATGCAGTCAACGAAGAAACCCAAGAAGAAACAATATATGGAATGAATGAAAATATCGAAGTGGACTATCTTACTTACAAAATAACTAAAGCAGAGACTTTTTCTGAGATGGGAACCTCAATAATTAATAAGGAAACTTCAGGGAAATTTGTAAAAGTTTATTTAGAGATAATGAATAATGCTAAAGAAACAAAGGAAATCTTTTCTCCTAGATTTAAAATAGAAGATAATCAGGGAAGAGTTTACGAAAGACTATCTGATGACATGATGCATATTTCTGATTATTTGGAGTTTGGAATACAATTACAGCCTGGACTTGCTACTTCTGGAGCGATTGTTTTTGAGTTGCCGAAGGATTCTAAAAATTTGGAATTGATTATTTCTGGAGATTGGTTATCTAGTAACGAAGTAAGGGTTGGTTTGGATAACATTGAGGATATAGGAAAAGATACAACTCAACAAGAAGAAGTGGATAATATGATAGAAGATGTTATGAGCCAGTGTAATGCTCCTTTCAAATGTTCGTCTTCTTGTTCAGAATATATGGATGTGGGACAAAAAGATTGTCCTTCTGGTCAAGTTTGTTGTATGGAATAATTTTTAGAACTGTTCTCCTCGCATTCAAGATTGAGTTAAGCGAAATCTTGTAGGGTTTGCGAAATTCAAAAAGTTTCTAAATTCAAATCCCGAGCTATTTCACGAGAAATATTCTTTGAAAAATCTCAATATCATTTCAAAGCAAAAATAAAAATCCGAGTGAGGTAGCGAGTTGTCCCTCGCATTTAATTATAAAAAGTTTTAGAATCTATTTATTACCAACCTTAACACCTAATTCTTCAAGTCTTTTCAAATGTGCTTGCATAACAGCTTCGACATTCTGAATCATTTTAAACAACTCATTTCTTTCATTAACCAAAGTATTAATCGCACCCTGATGAAAAGCAATCTCTTGCTCTTTTGTCATCGTAGGACTTTCTTTTTTATCAAGTGCCTTTTCTAAATTGTCTTTATTTATATTTTCCATAAAAATCAAGAGTATTCTATTTTATAAGTTTTATCACATCACAACTTAATTAGCATCAGGGTCTTTTGAAATTTTTTTGTAAACTTCATAAGCAGCAACAGCTCCCTCGCCGCAAGCAGTTATAATTTGTTTCAAAGGACTATTAGTAACATCACCAATAGCAAAGAGCCCGTCGACATTAGTCCTTTGAGTCTTATCCACTTTAATGAAATTATTCTCTAATTCTAAATTCAATTTATTCGCAAGTTCTAAATTTGAAATTCCTCCAATCTCAATAAACAATCCATCAACTTCAATTTCTTCTTTTTCATTAATTTTTATTTTATCCAGTTTGGTCTCTCCTAAAAGCTCTGTAACATTTGAATTAAAAATACATTTTATTTTTTCATTTGCCTCAACATTTTTCACCCACTCTTCTTCAGCTCTAAAAAATTTATCTTTTCTATAAACCAAATAAACTTGTTTTGCAGTTTTTGCTAAAAGTAAAGCAGCAGTCAAAGCAGCATTGCCCCCTCCAACAACAGCGACGGTTTTATCCTTGTAAAACATTGCATCACAAGTAGCACAATAACTAACACCTTTTCCAACAAACTTGCCTTCATTCTCCAAACCCAGCTTTGCTCTTTTAGTTCCTGTCGCCAAAATAACATTCTTCCCAGAATATTCTTGCTTGTTTGTTTTAACTTTAAATAAATCCTCTTTTCTTATTTCAAGAGCCTCTTCTTGTTTAATTTCAACATCCAACTTCTTAACATGATTAATCATTTTCATCATAAGCTCTGGACCTGCAATTTCATCAAACCCTGGAAAGTTCCCAATTTTGTGCGCCCACGTAGCTGTTCCACCCAACATCTGCCCAATAATCAAGACATTCAAATTATGTCTCTTAGCATAAATTCCTGCAGTGAGCCCTCCTGGCCCAGCCCCAATTATAATTAAATCATAATTCATAAGTTTTATAATCTTATTTCCTTTTTATAATTTATGAAAGAACTAATTGCAAAAACTCTAAAAAAAGAAGTAAAACTTTCAAAAAAAGAAATTGAAAATTTGATTGAGATTCCTCCAGAATCATCAATGGGCGATTTCGCATTTCCTTGCTTCGTATTATCTAAAAAATTAAAAAAATCCCCACAGCAAATCGCACTCGACTTAAAATCAAAAATAAAACTTCCAAAAGGAATTAGTTATATTGATGTTGCAGGAGGTTATCTCAACTTCACCCTCGATAGAAAAAAATTCTCCAGAGATTTAATTGAAAATATATTAAAAGAAAAAGAAAAATTTGGAACAAAAAAAATAAATTCAAAAGGAATGATTGAATTTCCTTCTCCAAACACAAACAAACCATTGCATTTAGGACATTTGAGAAACATGGCTATTGGTGAGAGCCTAGCGAGAATTGCAGGTTTTTATGGTGAAGAAGTTGTACGTGCAAACTTGTATAATGATAGGGGAATTCATATTTGCAAGTCAATGGTTGCATACAAGAAATTCGGAAAAGATAAACTTCCTGAAAAAATAAAACCAGATCATTTTGTTGGAGATTTTTATGTTTTATTTAACAAAAATTCAAATCAAGAACTTGAAGAATCTGCAAAACAATGTTTAAGAAAGTGGGAAGAAAAGGATAAAAAAACAATATCTTTGTGGAAAAAAATGAATAATTGGGCTTATCAGGGTTTCGAGGAAACCTATAAACTCTTTGGAATAAAACATGACAAGACTTATTATGAAAGTGAGCTTTACGATAAAGGAAAAAAATTAATCCTGGATGGACTTAAGAAAAAAATATTCTATAAAAAACCAGATGGTGCAATAGCAATTAATTTAGGAAAGGAACTAGGAGAAAAAATTGTTTTAAGGGCAGACGGAACCTCAGTTTATATTACACAAGACCTGTATCTAGCAAAAATAAAAAACCAGGACTACAAACTAGATTGGTCTATTTATGTTGTTGGAAATGAACAGGATTATCATTTCAATGTTCTTAAAAAAATACTAGACAAACTAAATCAAAAATTTTTAATTCACCACCTTTCTTATGGAATGGTAAATCTTCCAGAAGGAAAAATGAAATCTCGTGAAGGGAAAGTTGTCGACGCTGACGACCTGATTCTTGAAGTACAAAAATTAGTTAAAGAAAATCTAGAGTCAAGATATAAACTTTCTAAAAAAGAACTTGAAATAAAGAGTCTAAAAATAACTCTTTCTGCAATAAAATATTTTTTATTAAAAGTAGATGCAAAAAGAAATTTACTTTTTAACCCAAAGGAATCAATTAATTTCGAAGGCGACACAGGTCCTTACCTTCTTTACTCTTATGCACGTGCAAATTCAATTTTAAAAAAAGCAGGCAAACCAAATAAAAATTTCTCTATTGATGAACTTCAACCTGCAGAAATTGAACTAACAAAAAAATTATCTCTTTTTTCAGAAGTCGTAAAAAACGCTTACAAAAATTACAACCCTTCATTAATTGCAAATTATTCTTACAATCTAGCAAAGACTTTCAATGAATTTTATCATGCTTGCCCTGTGATTCACTCACAACAAAAAGATTTTCGGCTAAATCTTGTAAAAGCATTTAAAATTATTTTAAAAAATTCTCTAAATCTTTTAGGAATTGAAACCCTCGAGGAAATGTAACTCCCGAAACTTATTTAAACAAATCCTTCTTTATTTTAACAACTAAATAAAAGAGGAAAAAATGGCAAAAAGAAAGGTGGCAAAAAAGCAGGCAAAAATTTCTAGTAGTCCAAGTAATGGAATGTCAAGACTTTTTAGTTTTGTTGCGTGGCTTACAGGAATAATTGTTTCTTTAGCTGTTGGTTTTGCAATGGTCGACGGAATACTTACTCTTCCATCTTACCTTGGTGGTTCTTTGGTAGCGATGGTTGCAGGTTGGATTGTAATACTAACAACAGCATTAGGAGCAGTTTTAGCAATACTTAGCAAATAATTAATTTTTTAACTAATTCTTTTATTTTTATTTATGGAAATTTATTTTGAATCTTACGGTTGCACAGCTAATGCAAATTCAACAGAAATATTGAAAGGTCTTGTGAGGCAAGCTGGTTTCAATATAACTTCTAATTTAGATTATGCAGATTTGATAATAATTAATTCATGCATTGTAAAAGAACCAACACAAGAAAAAATACGACGACAAATTCAGGATTTACTAAAACAAAACAAAAAAATAATTCTCACAGGCTGCATGCCTCGCCTAAATAAAGATAAACTCCAACACAGAAATCTATTTTTACTTGACACTTCTCATATAAAAAATTTAAATAATTTAATTCAAGATATTTATTCTAATAATTATTCTGAAAAATATCTAACTTCTAGAAAAGAAGTAAAGTTAAATCTTCCAAAAATACCAAAAGAGAAATTAATAGGAATAACACAAATTTCTGAAGGTTGTCTGGGAAACTGTTCTTACTGCATCACGCGTTTTGCCAAGGGAAAATTATTTTCTTATGAAAAAGAAGAAATAATAAATTCAATAAAAAAAGACTTAGACTCTGGTGCAAAAGAAATATGGTTAACTTCTCAAGATTGCGCAAATTACGCAAATGACAATGGAAAATACTTGCTTCCGAAATTATTAAAAGAAATTCTCTCAATCAAAAAAAACTTTCATCTTAGGTTAGGGATGAGCAATCCGAAAATGTTCTAAAAATTCTACCAGAATTAATTGAAACTTACAAAA
>CAZWYG010000036.1:0-603 GCA_964638105.1 Candidatus Woesearchaeota archaeon | reverse complement strand
AATAAAGAAAAACTTTTATCTTAGATTAGGAATGAGCAATCCTGAAAATGTCTTGAGAATTCTTCCAGAATTAATTGAAACTTACAAAAATAAAAAAATCTTCAAATTTCTTCATATTCCATTGCAATCAGGTTCTAATAGAATTTTAAAATTAATGAATAGAAAATATTGTGTTAGTGATTTTTTAAAAATAATTAAAGAATTTAAAAATAATTTTCCAGATATGCACATTTCAACTGATGTAATAGTTGGATTTCCAGGAGAGACAGAAGAAGATTTTCAGAAAACTTATGAATTAATTAAGAATTTAGAACCTGAAACAATTAATGTCTCAAAATTCTGGCCTCGCCCAAAAACCCGTGCTGCAAAAATGTTTCCTCAAACTGATGCAAATACAAAAAAATCAAGAGCAATAAAACTTCTTAAACTTCATAATAAAATCTGTAATGAAAAACAAAAAGAACTCTTAGACACAGAACACGACGTCTTAGTTGATCAAATAGGATTTCCAGGAACTTATCTTGGCAGAGACAAAAATTACAAACTTTTCGCAGTGCAGTCAAAAGAGAAAATACTAGGAAAGAAATTAAAAGTTAAAGTAAA
>CAZWYG010000035.1:0-5919 GCA_964638105.1 Candidatus Woesearchaeota archaeon | reverse complement strand
GAAATTCACTTTCAATTAATTTTAATCTTTCTTTTGGAAGGAAAGTCTGAAGTGATATTCCTGCTAGAAATGCAGCAAGTGGAGCAGCGTGTGCATAATCTCCTATTCCTAAAAAGACAAAAAGAACAAAGAGTGAAAATAAAAATATTGTTTCAACTTTTTGAAAGTTGAATTTTGTTCGCTGTTTTTTGAATCTCAAGAATAAAAAGCTGAATCCAAATAATGCTGTAAGAGATAGGATGATAATCCATATTTCATTTCCTGTTCCTTGATTTATTCCTAAAACTCCGACGACAACTATTAGAATTCCAATCTCAATTATATCGTCGAGTAAACCTATTCCAAGAATTGACTGCCCTAGTTTTGTGTTGATAAGTTTGAATTTATCAAGTATAGGAATTAGTACTGCTTCTCCAACAGTTGCAAATGAAAATCCTATGATTAATGAAATTAGCCATTCATAATGAAATACAAAATGAAATAATAATCCTCCAATGATTGCTTCAAAAGAGATTATGAAAAATGTTGCACCAAGAAAGAATCTACTTTTTTTTATTAATTTTTTTAAGTCAATTTCAAAACCAATTATGAAGAGAAGAAAATACATTCCAAGATTTGCAAGGAACACGAAAGTGTCTGAAGATACTTCTGATTTAAAGTGAGTTGAAAGAGAAACTACTGCACCTAAAATAAGGGACGCGAAAATCCATGGAACCTTGATTTTCTCTAGGAGTTTTCCGAATATAAATGTTGCTAGAAAAATTCCTGCTAAAAATAAAAATATGTCTGTCATTTCACCTATATATTATATTTACCTATGTACTTTTAAATTTTGTTAGTTATTTTAATACTACGTAAGCAACACAACCTAAAATTATTGCTGCAGATGTAAGATTTTTCCAGTCAAGTTTTTCTTTTAGGAATTTCCATGCAAGGAAGTAAACTAATACAGGTGCTAGTAACAGAATTAAAGTTGTTTCCACAACACCGACGTAAAGATAACCATAATAAACAGAAATTCTAAAGATGACCCATAGAAAACCAACAAAGAATATTTCTTTTTTTATTTTATTTGGAGTTCCTTTTAATGAAGGTCGAAAAATAATCCAGCTAAAAAACAATACAAAAAGATTTCGAAAAAAGTAAAAACTAATTGGATTGAAATGTTCTAAAATCATACGAGAGAGAATTAATTCTATTGCAAACAAGAAACTTGCTCCTATTGCAGCGAGGAAGAATCTGTTGAAATCTAGATGATGTTTTCTTAGATGAGAGAAGACCAGTGCGATTCCTGCGATTAATGCTGGAATTATAATGTGATAATCTCTAGTGTAAAGAGAAGAAAAAAAACTAAATACAATTGCGAGCAAAATTACAAAAAGTGGTTCGAGCATTTTTGCTGGTTCGACATTTGTTAGTTTTTCCCATTTAACTGCATAGAATGCAAGAAGGTTTGCACAAATTGATGCAATTATTATTGATGCGAAAATTAGAATATTTTTTAATTGAAATGCTGCAGAGTCTACGTGCCAGAAAAAGTAAATTAATGGAAGCATTGTGATGAGACTTGCCAAAAATGAGTATACATGAATTGTCTGGATTTTTACTTTTCTTACTTTTAAAATCAGTTTTTCCATTAAGCAAATTATTGCTGACGAGAATGCACCTACAAATGGAATTAAAATCATTTTACCTCTTATTTTATATGAATAATTTTTTAAAGTTTAAATAATTTTTATTTAATGATAAAGAGTGGTGTGAAAAATTCTTTTGACAAATTGCGTGAAGAATTGTATTTTATTCGAGAAGAAGTAAGAAATGATATTACTGGACCTGTTGTTGCAAGTTTTGGTTTTATTATTGCTTTGGTTTGGCGTGATGCAATTAAGGGTGCTTTGGATGAATATCTTTTGCGTGAAGGTTTATTGGAAAATGCTTATTTGTATCAACTTTTTTCTGCAGTAATTATAACAATTGCTGTAATAATAATTATGGTTGCTGTAACAAAATGGGGAAGAAAGAAAAGAAAGAAAATAATTAGCGAGAAGTTAAAGGAAATAGATAAAATTGAAAAGAAAGTTGAGAAAAAGCGTTCTTAGAAAGGTTTTTAATAATTAAATAAGATATAATTCTAGAGTCCTGTTGTCCAATGGCTAAGACACTTCGTTTACACCGAAGAGACCCCAGTCCGATTCTGGGCAGGACTATTTTTGAAAGAAATTTTTTAATTTTCATTCTTATAATTGAAAGAATTAAAAAAGTTTTTTTGATAGTCTTTATCTAGATTTCTTATCTAATAGTGGTCTAATTATAAATCCAATTATTATAAGAATCAGGGCTAAAGCAAGTATTATGATTAGGGCATTTTTCATTAATTTATCTCTCTGAATACCTAATGCCTCCTCTTCATTAATTTCAACTAATAAACACCAATCCTTTTCAGCAATATAAACATTACTTCCTAAAACAGGAATACCTCTATAATCTAAATATTTTCCAATTCGAACAGGGTAAGTAGATTCATCGCTATGCTCAAAACAATTTCTTGCATTTTCACTATCAATTTTCTGATTTAAAAAAGTATTTTTTAAAAATCTTGAAGGAGTTATCATATAATACTCTTTGTTTATTAAATAAACTTCACCTGTTTCTCCTAAACCAGTTTCATCTGTTGTTATTTTCCCTAATGCTTCTAAGCTGATTTTTACAACTAACACACCTACAAAATCATTTGTATTATGTTTAATAACAGAAGAAGATATAAGATATCCTTCTTCTTTTTCTTCTTTTATTTCATAAATATCAGCAATATATCCTTCTTTCTTTTCCTTTGCAATTGTAAAATATTTTTCATATGATTTGTCTAAACCAACAAATTCAGAATTTGTTGAAGAAATAATCTTGCCATTTTTATCTAATAAAAATAATTCAAGGTAATGTGGAGACACATCAAATAAATCCTCAAGTTCTTTTTTTATAATCGGAAGGTTTTCTTCTCCAACACCCATTGCCAATTCTTCTTCAAAAAACCAGTTTTTAGCTGAAGCTTCTATTGTTTCTTTTTCTTTTTCTAAATAATGCTCGATATACAGGGCTCTTGCATGTGCAATTGATTCTAAATTATTATAAACCTCTTCTTTTAAAATATTATTCGCAGACAAAGAAAAACTATATAAGCCAATAATTACTGCAACCAAAGATATACAAATAATCAATAACGCATTAATTGTCCCAAATTTCATTTTTTGTATGCCCTCTTTTTTAATAAATATATCAAATATAACAGTGCCAAACTTATAAATATTCCTATTCCAATAATAATTATTTCATAACTAAAAAATGATTTGCTGTTCTTAACAACAAAACTAGCACTTGCACTAGCTGGTTTTCCACCATATTCAACTTTAACATTAATTACATAATCTCCACTTGGCAAACCTTCTGGAATATAAATTTGTTTAACATTAGATAATGATGTTTGAACAGCGACGGATTCTGAATATTCTGAAATTTTATTTTCCTCAGCTCTATCCCATAATGTGTATATAATAAGAACATCTTCTGCCTCCTTTAAACCCATATTAATAATTTTTGTTGTAACAATCTGATTTTCTCCTGTTCTGACTTTATCATATTCTAAATGAATACTAATATCCACTAATTGTGCAGGGCGAGAAAACTCTTCTTGTGCACTAACAATATTTCCAAATAAAAAGATTATTAAAGATAATAAAAATATTGCCCCTATAAATTCTTTTGATTTATTCATCCTCTTTTTCTCCTTAATTTGAAAAGATTCTTTAAACTTAAACCTTTTCTTTTTCTTAATCTTACTATTTTTTCTTCATTACTTTCAAGTTTTTCTCTCAATCCCTTTATTTTGACAGATATACCTAAATTTTTATTTGATAATTGATTTGCAGTTAAATTTGCTTTTTTTGCTTCTTCTTTTTTCCTCCTAACTCCTTTAATTTCTTTTTCCATTTTCCTTGCCTTTTTTAGAATTTTTTTTATTCTAAAATTCCGCCTCGCAATTCCTTTTGTCGCAAAATTTATTTTTCTAAATTTAAAAAAGAGAATTATTCCCGTAATCAAAACAAGGATTAAAATACTCGTAGATAAATAAATTTTGCCCTTTATTGTTTTTAAGGAATTTAATAATCTCCATTCCTCTGTTTTTTCATTGACAATAAAACTTGTTTTACCTTCTGCAATTTTATCACCATATTCAATTTTAATATTTATTTGATAAGTTCCCAGACTCAATTCCGGCAAACTTATAGTTTTAATAAAAGAAGTTCCTTTTTGCACTTCTAAATCTTCACTTTCTTCATGAATTATCTCATCTTCTTTATTAATTTTATAACTAACTTTTATTTTAGTTAATTCTTCAGGCAACTTGAATTTGATTAAATCAATTTGAAAAGAAACTTCTTTAGTATCAGGAAAAATCTCTTTACTTTCAGGCAGAGTAGAGACAATTACATCAAATAAAGCTTCTTCAGTTTTTTCAACTTCAGATGAATATTGGACAGAACAATCTCTGGATTCAGTTAGATTTCCTTGAGTAAAATAAGTTGCTCTAACTTTTTTTTCACACTCCCTGGTTTGTTTGTTATTCAAACACTCACTCCATTCATTCCAAACATCACATTTCCAATATGTTTTTCCACCACCTCCACCACTTGGAGGGGTTGGAGGGGGGGTTATATCCGACAAAGTATAATCTATCGTGACATTATACAACTCTGGAGAGTATGTAAAATTCTCTGTTGTAAAATCAAATTTATATTGAAAATATTGATTATTAGAAACAGATAAATCCTGAGGGGAACTATCGCCGATGTCAATAAAACTCTCTCCAACACAATTTTCATCATCGCAACTTCTTACAGTCAAGTTTAATTCAGTTGCACCTCTTTTGTATAAATTCTTAATCTCTGTTAAAGATAAACTCTTATTCCATATTGTGACCTCATCAATTGTTCCATTAAAAAATTCAATATTGGGGTTATCACATCCGATAAAGGCATCCTTAGCAGTACCGCTTCCAGACAGGGCCTTCGTATTTAATAAAACCCCATCCATATAAACCATGAGATAGGTATCATTATGAGCTCCAACAACATGATGCCATTCATTTGTTGGTACAGACACAAGTGATTTAGCTTCATCACCATTTAACCAAAAACCCAATCTATCAGATGATGAAGGATCAACATAAAAATAATAACCAGTCCATGCAACATCTGACTGAGTAACAATTGGGTCATAAGTGCCAGAACCCCCTTTATAATAAATCCAAGCACTTATTGTAACATTTACTCCACTAAGAGCAGGGATAGTGCTGATGTTAATTGTATCGTCAACTCCATCAAACTCAAAAGCGCCGTTAAACTTTCCACTAGTTGTTGGAACAGCTCCGGTTACTGTTCCATTATTTCCTAATCCAGAAAAATCATAAATATAGGTATCATTTTCCCCATAAGCAGAATCATTATTCAAGTGAGCTAAAAACTCATTTCCAGTCATATCTATATTTCCACTTCCAAACTCTGTTTCAACTATTTGATTATCTGGCAATTCTCCAATAGCACTACTAATCCAAGAGATATTATTCCATGTAGAACTCTTAGTAGCATTAAATATTTGGCTAGTATAATTTCCAGAATTATTTGAAGGGGTTAACCAAACAAAATTTCCAGAAGAATTCCATTCTGTCTGATAATAGGTTCCATTATTGAAATATCCCTCACCATTATCAACAAAATTTGTTGCAGTGACAAAAGTAATTAAAAATGCTAAAACTAAAATACCAAAAGGCAAATAAATTTTTATTTTTCGCTTTTCCCCTCCTTTTTTGATCCAAAAATAAATTTTAGCCATGCCTGTCTGCCTTGTTTTAATTTTTTCTGCACC
>CAZWYG010000034.1:0-5940 GCA_964638105.1 Candidatus Woesearchaeota archaeon | reverse complement strand
AACTCAAGAAGCGTTCGAAAAGGAAATCTGTTGAGGAATTTATGAAAGAGAGTGAAGGAGATTTGGAGAAAGATTAAAAACTAATTATTATTTTTATTTAATGAGATTAGCAGTTCTTTTTTCAGGGGGCAAGGATTCTGTTTATTCAGCAGAGCTTGCGAAAAGATTTGGGCATGAATTAAGTTGTTTGATTTCTATTTATTCAGAGAATAAAGATTCATTTATGTTTCATACGCCGTCGATTGACAAAACGAAAAAACAAGCAGAAGTTATGAAAGTTCCGTTGATTGTTCAAAAGACGAAAGGTAAGAAAGAAGATGAGTTAAATGATTTAGAAGAAGTAATTAGAAAAGCAAAAGAAGAATATGGAATCGAGGGGGTTGTGACTGGTGCGATTTCAAGTGTTTATCAGTCTACTAGAATTCAGAAAATTTGTGACAAGTTGGATTTGGAGTGTTTTAACCCTCTTTGGCAAAAAGATGAATTTGAATATTTGAATGAATTAATTGAAAATAAATTTGATGTTATTTTGACGAGTGTTGCTGCGTACCCCTTGGATGAAAAATGGCTTGGAAGAAAGATTGACAAGAAGTTTGTTGATGATGTGAGAGTTCTTAATGAAAAATATAAAATACATGTGGCAGGTGAGGGTGGGGAGTTTGAGACTTTTGTTTTGAATTGTCCTTTGTTTTCTCGAGGGTTAAAGATAAAAAACAAGAAAATTTCTGGAAAAGATAATGCTTGGAGAATGGAGATTGAGATTGAATGAAAATTCTTCTTATTTTAACATGCGCGCAAAGACTTCATGATTTAGAATTTGTAAAACCTGTTGAGAAAATTTTAGAAAAAAGCAATACAGAATTTTTTACAAAACATTATTCTGAAATTAGTAAAGAAGATTTGCAAAAAGCAGACAAGGTAATAATATGTGGAACTTCGTTAAAAGATAATGAATTTGTTGAGAATGTGAAGAGGTTTGAGTGGTTGAAGGAAATTGAGAAACCTATTTTAGGAATTTGTGCAGGTATGCAAATTATTTCTTTGGTTTTTGGAGGGAAATCAAAAAAGAAAAAAGAAATTGGGTTTTATTTTGAGAATTTTACAAAAGATTTTTTAGGTTTGAAGGGCAAGCAGGAAATTTATCATTTGCATAATAATTATGTAGGTTTACCTTCGGGGTTTGAAGAATTTACTAATTCAAAAATTCCTCAGGCAATAAAGCATAAGAAAAAAGAAATATATGGAGTTTTGTTTCATCCAGAGGTTCGGAATAAAAAATTGGTTGAAGATTTTGTTAAAATTTAATAATTTTCAATTAAGAACTTTTTACTTTTTCCAAGAAGATTATTGTATCCCCCAATTTCGCCATTTGATTTTATAACTTTGTAGCAAGGAACTGATTTGTCTTTATTGGATTTTAGAATTTGTGCAACTGCTCGAGGAGGTGAATTGAATTTTTCTGCTAGAAATTTGTAAGTTGTGGTTTCGCCTTTTTTTAGAGTTTTCAGGTAAGAGAATATTTTTTGTTTTAATTCTTTCATAAAATTATTTGCAAAGTTTGCAGTTTGATTTAATTATTTCAATGTCTTTGTCAATATTATGAAAATTTTTATTTAGAAATGAAAGATTTCTTTTTATTCCATTAATGTCTTGCGTCGCCCTTACTAAAATGCTCATTGCCCATCCTGCAATGTAAACTGCTCCAAAATAAGGAGCGTACTCGATTAGAACAGGTGTATTAATTACTCCTGTAACTTTTAGAATTAACCACAAAAAGATTAATGCCAAAAAAACCCAAGCGAGAATGTCCCAAAAATTCATTCCTCTTTTCATATTAGAATTAATGAATTAATATTTATTAAATTTTTCAAACTTTCAAAATAACCTCTTTACCTGTTTTCATGATTTTGACTTTGAATTTTTTTTGTTTTACTTCGCGTTCACCAACAAAGATTACTTTTTGAAATCCATAAGAGTTTGCATATTCAAGTGCCTTACTTGGTTTTCCATAATACATTGAAGTTATTTTATTTTGTGCTCGAAGTTTTTGTGCGAGAGCAATTGCTTGTCTGTCTTGTTCAAGTGAGACAATTAGATATTTTTCTAGGTTGACTAGCAGGTTTGCGACTTCGCACATTCGCTCTAATCCAAAGCTTATTCCTGTGCATTGAATGTTGTCAAATTTGTAGCTTCCGCCGGCAATAATTGTTTCTTTGATTTTTTTTGTCTTGATTTCAAAAACTGTTCCATTGTAATAACTTAGGCCTCTTACTATTGAAGGGGCAAATGTGATTTTCACGTTGTAGGCTTTGCAATATTCAATTAATCCTATAATCTCTTTGTATGAATCGAATTTCACAAAGTATTTTTCACCTTGATTTATTGCTTCAAGTAAATTTTTTGCTCCGAGTTTTGAGAGATTATCTTGTGTTGTTTGAAGTGGTTGCTTTCCTATTTTGTCAAGTTCTCTTAGTATTTTTTCTTTGTCTTTTTTTATTTTCAAATCATCTAGAATTTCATTTAGAAGTTTTCTATTGTTAAATAGAATTGTGAATTCAATTCCTAATTTTTTTAGAATGCTTGCAGTCATTGCGAGAATTTCTGCTTCGTCTTTTATTGTTGAATTGACTATATCAGCGTCGCACTGCGTGAATTGTCTTAATCTATTTCCTGTTACTGGTTCGTTTCTAAAGACAGGTCCGATTTGGTATCTCTTGAAAGGAAGTTTTTTGTTTTTCATTAAACGTTTTAATTGAAATGTGAATTCATATCTAAGAGCTAGTTTTCTATTTCCCTTGTCTTTTAGTTTGTAGATGTCTGAGACTGCCTCGTCGTTTTTGTTCTCACCTTTGACGAATTCTTCTGATTCAATTATTGGAGTCTCGACTGGGGCGAAGCCGTAGAGTTCAAAAGTTTGGCGAATTACTTCTTTTACAACTTCTTTTTTCTCTGCAACTTTTCCTTCATAATCACGGAATCCTTTTATTGTATCTGTTGATGTTGTCATTTTATTTATATCCAAAAAGTTTATTATATTTTTTGTGGTTCATAATTCCAAGGACAAAACACACAACTTCTATTTCGTCTCCGCGGATTGTGTAAAGCATTCTCCAAAAATTACTGATTTCAATACGCCACAGGTTTGGAACATTTAATTCTTTGGGAATTAGATTTTTTTTAATGTTGTCTCCGTAAAAAGGATTCTCTTTTATAAGGGCGATTTTTTTCTTGATTGAGTTCAACAAAGTTATATCTTTAGAATTTTTAGTTCCTGTTTTTATTTGATTGCCTACAATTTCATTAAGTTTAACAAAAGCTTCTTTTGCTTCGCCAATTATCACAACGCGAACTTGTTTGTTTATCATATTTCAATACCTCTTTGAATCATTTGTTCAATTTGTTCGCGTGGCATGTAAATCCAGACAATACCTTTTGTGGAAATTAAAATCTTTCCGCTAATTTGCAAATAATCTAAAATTTGCATTAAAGTAGAGTGCATAACTTTTTTTGGCAATCGGCGTTTAAGCTCAGCTACTTTAATCATTTCTTGTGATTTTTTCAAAACATCTTCAACCATTAAAACTGTGTTAAGGGTTGGAGAATGTTCTTTTTTTTGGATTATTTTTTGTGCCATTTTAGATATAAATATATATCAATTAGATATTTAAATGTTTCTATTTTGTTCTCCTTTTTTTAGTTCGCTGTGCTCTCGCCTACGGCGAATACAAAAACTTCGTGTTTTGCATAAAGGGTGAATGGGGAGAATCGAACTCCCGCCATACGGACCACAACCATACGTTCTGCCACTAAACTACATCCACCATAATAAAAGAACCCTTGTTTTCGAATTCCTTTAAAGTATTTAATTGAGTTGAATAAGAATTAAAAATCTTTGCACAGCTATAATTATCTTTTCTAACAATGGGGATAATTACCTGTGTTTATCATAAAATAATTCAATGAATAATACTTTTAAAGTTTGTGATTTTGATTTTTCATGGGACAAGAGAATAAATACGAGTTGCTTGCGCCTGCTGGGAATTTTGCAATGCTTGTTGCTGCTGTTAATGCAGGAGCCGATGCAGTGTATTTTGGTTTGCAAAAATTTGGAATGCGCGCGAATGCGAAGAATTTTGTGGTTGAAGATTTGGATAAGATGCGAGGAATTTGTGATAATGGCTTAGATGGTCGAAAGGTTAAGATGTATTTGACACTGAACACAATAGTTTACAATGAAGAAATAGATTCAATTGAAGAAACAGTGAAGAAAGTTAAGGGAAAAGTTGATGCAATTATTTGCTGGGATTTGGCTGTTGTTAATTTGTGCAAGAAATATGGGGTGGATTTTTTTATTTCAACTCAAGGGTCTGTTGCAAATGTCGAGGCTGCGAAGTTTTACAAAGAGCTTGGTGCAAAAAGAATTGTTCTTGCTCGCGAGTTGAATTTAAATCAAATTAAAGAAATTTCTAAAGAGATTGAGATTGAGTGTTTTGCTCATGGGGCAATGTGTGTTGCAGTTTCTGGAAGATGTTTTACTTCACAATTTTTATTTGGAAAATCTGCAAACAGAGGAGAATGCTTGCATCCGTGTCGAAGAAGTTATATTGTTAAAGATAAACAAGAAGATTGGGAACTGGAAATTGATAATGATAAGGTTATGTCTGCAAAGGATTTGTGCACTCTTCCTTTTATAGAAAAAATGAAATCTGCAGGAATCACTGGTTTTAAGGTTGAAGGCAGAAATCGCGATGCGCGTTATGTCGATACTGTTGTAAGAATTTATCGAAAAGCATTAGATAATAAATTATCTGAAGAAGAAATTGAAAAAGGAATTAAAGAATTAGAAAAAGTTTACAACAAAGGTTTTTCTTCTGGATTTTATCTTGGTGCTCCAACAGCAGATGATTTTTCAAAAGCAGAAAATTCTCTTGCAACAGAGAAAAAGCATTTTGTTGGCAAAGTAACTCATTATTTTTTAAAAGCTCAGGTTGCTGCAATAAAACTTGTTTCAGAATTAAATGTTGGTGATGAGATTGTAGTAATTGGTAAGAAAACAGGATTAGTAAAATCAAAAGTAGAAAGAATTGAAATTAAGAATAAAGAAATTAGTAAAGGAGAAAAAACCCAAGAAGTTGGAATAAAAATTCCAAATGTTAGAAAAAATGACAAAGTCTATGTCTTAAAAAAATAAAATTATAAGAAAAAGTTAAAAAAATAAAATAAAAAATTAGTTGTCTATACAATCAACACCGCCACATGTTCCGGTACAACACTTTTCTCCGCCAAGGTATTTTATGCTTCCGTCACAAGT
The DNA here is from genome assembly GCA_964638105.1 of Candidatus Woesearchaeota archaeon. Classification (GTDB taxonomy): domain Archaea; phylum Nanobdellota; class Nanobdellia; order Pacearchaeales; family GW2011-AR1; genus ARS1301. The sequence goes on along the minus strand of CAZWYG010000034.1, from coordinate 629 downwards.
AAAGCTTGTTCCATTAATCTCATCATATCCTGCTTCACTACATGTTTGGTACATTTCATCAGAAGAGTTCTGAACTTTAGTGGTTTGAGTTTCTATAACAGTATTGATAACAAACCAGACAACTCCAACAACAACTAAAGCTACTCCAATTATAACAATGGTAGTGATAACATCTGACATACCTCTTTTCTTGTTCATATTTAATCCTCCTTTAATTTAATTATTAGTTTAATATTAATTATTTAGTTTTCAAGTTTTTTAAATATTTGTATTAAATGTTTCGAGGATTTTGAAAAATTCTTTTTTATCAATTACTCTATCTGCTTCACTTAATCCTCGATTTTCTGCGAATTTCCAAAATGCTTGTGGTTTGTATCCTTTTTTCTTTAATGCTTGAAGTGTTGGTAAACTTGGGTCGTCCCATCCAGAATATTTTCCTTGTTGTATTCCTTGTGTAATTTTTGAAGCAGATAATTCTAAGTCTTTGAATTTCCATCTTCCAAGAAAACCTGTCCATGGGAATTTTTTTTCAATAATTTTGTAAATCATTTCTTGTCTTTTTGCATTGTCGCGATGGTCTTTTGCTCTAATTATGTGAGTCATTTTTTCTTCAATGTCGTCAGCAGTTA
>CAZWYG010000033.1:0-5986 GCA_964638105.1 Candidatus Woesearchaeota archaeon | reverse complement strand
CTAAATTTAATTTTATTTTTTTCTGCAAATTCCAAAATCTCTTTTCCTTCAGAATTATACAAAGGCTTTAAACGCGGAACAAACTTTTTATCTGAGATATTTTTTGTCAAAACTCCTGAACTCAAACCAAGATTCAAACTTCCCTTGCAAACATTCAAAAGAATAGTCTCAACTTCGTCATCGATATTGTGACCTGTTGCAATGTAATCAAATTTCAATCGTCTCGCTTCCCTATTCAAAATCCATTTCTTGAAAACCCCGCAAACTGAACAATGATTCAACTCTGAATTCTTTTTCCAAAAATAATCCATTCCATGCCCTTGCTCTTTTTCAATATCATAAACATAGAGCTTAATTTTCAAATCCAAACAAAATTCTTCAATACTTTTCAAAAATTCCTTGCTATACGAATCAACACACAAGTCAATAAATAAGCATTCAATATCATAACCAAATTTTTTCAACAAATACGCCGTTGTCGTAGAATCCTTTCCACCTGAAATAGCAACAAGAATCTTTGATTTCTTGGAAATTTTGTTTTTCTTTAAATTATTCTTAACTGAATTTTCAATCATATAAAACATCCAAAAGAATCTTTATATTTTTAACGAGTGATAACTCTCTTGCTTTTAGAAAGAGGATCTTCAAATATAGGTATAGAATTACCCCCTGGTTTTAGAGTATTACACCAATTAATATAAGTAAGAGGATCTTCAAATATAGGTATAGAATTACCCCCTGGTTTTAGAGTATTACACCAATTAATATAAGTATTTATTCTCTCATCGCTAGAATCTAGATCTAGTGATTCTCCTAGAAAAAGAGAGAGTCTTCCTAAGACATGACGTTCTTTATAAAAATTTAACAATTCTTTTTTAGAGAGCTTCTTAATTATAAATTCAATATGCTCATCTCTTCCTCGATTTAATTTCTCTCTAAATTCTTCTACTCTATCTATTTTTTTAGAAACTAAGTATAATCTTGAAAATGGAAGAATACCAATTTGAATATAATTTGGAATATCTCCAAATAATTCTATTGGTTTGTCTTTTTCTAAATTAGCATGTACCAAGTTGTAGAGAGTCATATTCTTAATTTAATCGTATGAAGATATATAAACTTTTTGTTCTTTTTACCACTTAATAGTTAATAGATTATTTTTTATCAACTACAATATTAAAAAATTTTCAGATTTATGCCTTCTTGACTTTTACAGCTTTTGGGCCTCTATCGCCCTGCTCAACTTCAAATTCAACAGAATCATTTTCATTCAAAGACTCGCCTTCTATACTAGTTTCATGAACAAAATATTCTTTGCCATCTTCGCCAGCTATAAAACCAAATCCCTTCATTCTATTGAAAAACTTAACAGTTCCTTTCATTTTATCCTCCATGTTTATTTATCGTTTTTTGAATTTATATCTTCGATTATCAAATTTTAATTCTATGTCCAAAGAACCACAATCTTTGCAATTCAAAGTAGTTGTTGCTTTAGATTTTTTTCCATGAGAATAATTTACCCGAGACCGAATATTAGTCCCCTTACAATTTCTACAAGTCTTCATCTAAAACTCCTGGATTATTTTTATTATTGTTTTTCATCTTAAGTCTCAATTATTAAGAAATAGTCAGACTTGAAATCAAAAGACCATCAACTTGAAAGTATGAGAATACCTTAATTATATTAAAAAAATGATTTTTCTTTATAAAACTATGTATTACATTTGGAAATCAAAAGAATTATTCAACAATCTCTGTTTTTATTTTATCTAAATCACAAAAATCCGAAGAAAAATTATATGCTCCTGCATTAATAAAAATTATTTCATCTCCTACCTTTTTTTCTTTCAAATAAACTCTATATCTAAAAATATCCATTGAACATGGGGTCACACCTTTTATTACATAACTAATTCCTTTGCTTTTTTCTAATTCACCTTCAACTAAAAGTTTCACAGGAACTATCAAAGCATCCAAATCACTATTGTAAACCGAAGCATTAACAACAATTGTGTTATCATAAATTCCAATAATTCGACAATGAAGTTTTCCTGCTGGAGCACAAATAAACCTTCCCGGCTCCATCATTAATTTAATATTTTTTTCATTTAACCAATTCTTTAATTTTGATATTCTGCTATAAATTCCTTCAAGAACATTTACATTTGTATTTGCATAAAAGCAAGGCAAACCTCCTCCAATATTCACAATATCAATTTTTTCAAAAAAAGATTTATCAAAACTTTCTTCAAGCTCGAACTGAAAATTCCACTCACTAATATTCTGACTTTTTCTATGAAAATGAATTCCCAGATTTTCAATTCTAGAATTCAATTTAGAATTACTGCGAATTTCTTTAACTCTCTTTGAAATTGTTTCTGAAGTCATTCCAAAAACATAATATCTTTCTGTTCGAATTGAATTTTCTTTTAATTTAAATCTCAATAAAATATTTATTTTTTCTTCATTATTCTTAAGAAAATCCAGCAAAATATCCAAATCCTTTTCATTATCAACAACAAACCATTTTATTTTTTTATTAATTAATTCTTTAATTATCTCTTTATTCCAAGCCTGAGCCAAAAAAACAACTCTTGATTTATCTTTCACATTTTTTAGTTCATTTACATTATGAATACTAAATAAAGAATTTGTATTTTCCTCAAGAATAGAAGTTATTTTTGGATTTGTTTTTGAACTATAAGACACAATATCAGAAATACCTTCGACAATTTTGTATTGCTCTAAAACTTTGCTTTTTGAAATAGTAAATTTTGGCTCAGTCATTTTTCAATAAATTCTCTTTATCTAAATCTTCAAGTGCTTTAATCATTGCCAGAGGAAACATTATTGTCGCGTCTCCAATAACAGTAGCAATATCTGCTTCATCTTTTACTTTTCCCCAAGATTTTGCCTCTTCTGTTGTTGCGCCAGACATTGAACCAGAAGTCTTGTGTGCAGTAGTCATATAAACAGCATAATTTGCTCCGCCATTTAGCAATGTGCACAAAATCGCATGATGTTTTGAGACACCCCCTCCCAAAGCAATGACTCCTTTTTTCTCGTCATAAGAAGTACTCAAAAGAATATTTCCAAAATCCTCAACAACATCTACAATAAAATCCTTGTGTTTTTGCTGGAACAAATACAAGTGAAAACCAAAAGCCCCGTCGGTTATTGCAGGACAAAATATTGGAACATTGTTTTTAGCACACTGGAACAAAATAGAATTCTCATCATTCAAAATCAAGCCAATCTCCTTCAACAGCTCAGACACTGCCCATTTTTTCTTTTTTTCATACAACTTTTTCAAAACAGGCATTATCCAATCTTCGAATTTCATATAACTTTCATTTTTAATCAAAAGATTTCCAACTCGATTAATTCCTTTTTCATGAAGTTCAACATCATCCTGAGCAAAACTTCCAATTTTAAAATTCTCTCCAAGAGATTTCATAATATCCTCTTCAATTCCACCAACTGTTGTTACAATAACATTCGTCATTCCTAATTCAACTAACTGAGCAAAAAAACCTCTTAAACCAGAAGTAACCATGTTTGAAGTAAACGTAAGAAAAATCTTTGAATTATTCTTTTTCATTTTAACAAAAATCTCAGAAGCCCTTGACAGTTCAACACTTTGATAACCAACTTGTTTATATAAATCAACTATCTCTTTAACTGTAATCCCTTTTCTCCACTTGAAATCTTTCACTTTAACCATAAACGCGAAAATGGTTTTTAATTATAAATGTTTTGTGTCAATCAACATATTTTTATTTTTAAGAATTATCTGCTAATCTTTCCACTAACTAATTTCGCCATGACTTCTAAAAACATCTCTGCTTTTTCCTGCCAACCATCAATTTCAACACCTTTCAAATCAGTAATTTTTCCATGTGTAATATTTTTATGAAGATTAAGTAAACCTTGGTACCAATTAACATATTTTTTCTCTAGTTTTTTCTTAAGAACAAATGTTTCATATAATTCATTTGCAATATGCTCTGGCGAAGGAGGCATCTTTCCTACTGCAATCAACGCTGCATGCGCAGAATCAACCATTGCCCAATACAAACCCTCAATCGCACCAAGTTCAGCAGCCTTACTTCTCTGAATATGCATTGGTGCTCTTTGTAGACAATTATAAATTGCTTCAGGCGAAGGCTTAATTTTCCCTGTTACTAAAAGATACTGCAATGGTGCAAAAAAACCAGCAATGTCAATTAATGGCTCACTATTTCGCAAAATATTAATTACAACAGGATCACCACGCATCAAATCCTCCCACCACGTCGACAATTTAATTGTATTTATATGAAGCGACCTTTGATAAGGATTTGTCTGAATAATTTTATTTAACTCAGTGCTATACCATGCAGTCATTTTATCATCCCAAAAAATAGAAGCATCATCAAGAATTATAATTATATCAATATCAGAACCAACCTCTGAACTCTTCTTGACACTTGAACCAAAAAGAACAATTGATTTAATTGTCTTGTCAAAAACTTTGTAAGCTTTTGTTGCAAAATCCATTGCGATATCACCTTCTAATTTAAGATTCCTCGAGGGAAACTTCTTAGACGAAACTCTAACTTTTTTAGCTTTCTTCCTAGGACCAATTCTAGCCTTGCCAACAACTCGCAAATTAGATTTCTTTTTCTTCACCATCTTTTCTTATTCTCTATTATATATTTTAGAGTATATAGTTTTTAAATTTTGTTAACAAGGAAGATTTCCTTATCCAGAATATTTTCAAAGAGGCAAATAATGTTTAATTTCTTTTTCTAAAATTTCTCTTGTTTCTTTTGATTTCCCAATATGAGTTAAGTCAGGGATATCAAGTAATAAAATTCTTTTTTTAGTTTTGAATAGACTCTCAAAAATTGGTTTTAATCTTTTTCTTGTAATAATAATAACATCTGCCCAATCAACATCTTTTTGTTGAACCTGATTAGGTGCCTCGCCAGGAATCTTTTCGTAACTTTCCACTCCACCATATCTTGTCTGATATCCCAAATTTTTTAAATATTCTGCAAGATATCTACTTCTATTCATACCTTTTGCACAAATAGTAAGAACTTTAGTTTTCATTTTTTATAATTACCCTTACAAACTCTTTAAATTTTATGTTTTAATAAAAAATGTAATAGCAATTAATTATTAATTCCAGAATTCAAAATTTCTGGAGATAAATTTTTGCTTGCATCTAAAACTTCAATTCCAATCATCACACCTTTTTCATCCAAATCAATATTTATATTATCATTCAAAGAAATCGTAGAATTAACATTTCCTTGTTTAATTTCTTTCAAATAAATATATGCTGCATCTGCTTCTTTATCAAATGTTATCTTCATTTCCATATTAATGTTATTATCTTTATAAAATTTCCTTCTTCAATATAAACAACTTTCAAAGTTTTTTCTTCAAACTTTTTGTAAATCTCTGTTTTATTTCCTTTCCTTATGGTATAGTCTGGGAAGTTAATTGAATCTTTTATTTGTTCAAATTTAATATTTCTTTCATACATTCTTTGTTTTGCATGATTTGTAAAAATAATCTTCATTTTATTCATTCAAACAACTTGAGAAACTTAGCTCTCATTCCATACCTCTGCCACTAAATCTTGAGCCCTGTCCACCAGGCATTTGCCCTCCAAGTTCAACAGGCAGCGAAGCCATTGAAAAACCACCACCCCACATATTATAATTTCCTTGCGGAAGCATATTTCCATAACCTCCAAAATAACCTTGCTGCAAACCAATAACCTGATTCCAATAAGGTCCTACACCTTCGCTGTAAATCGGTGAACCCATTGCTTCAAGTGTTGGCTGAAAAGGAGGAGCTTTTCCCTGCTCTGAAAAATGCTGCCACCAATGAAATGCTTCAACTATTTTTTTTGCTTTGTATCCTTTCTCTCCTAACTTTTCCATAATCTCTTTCATAGGAACATTTCCCATTCCCATTGGTAACTCAGTGT